>DLBG01000148.1 GCA_002494135.1 Lachnospiraceae bacterium UBA7027 | reverse complement strand
TAGATGAATTTGGCTTTCTGCTTTTCTCTCAGCTGAAGACCGTATTCACTTACCTTCTTGCCTTCATGCTGATTCTTTCTATTGGACTTCTTGTCATAACCCATTACAGCGGGTTCAATGCCAAGAGCTCTGCATCTTTTAATAACAGGCACTCTGTTTACTGCCATTTTTCTACCTCCTAATAATTATAATCAGACTCTTCTACGCTTGGGCGGACGGCATCCGTTGTGAGGAACGGGAGTGCAGTCGGTAATACTGGTTACCTGAAGGCCTGATGCCTGAAGTGCACGAATTGCAGCTTCACGTCCTGATCCGGGTCCTTTAACAAATACGTCTACCGTCTTCAAACCGTGAATGAGTGCTGCTTTGGTTGCGGTTTCTGCAGCCATCTGAGCTGCGTACGGAGTAGATTTCTTTGAACCTCTGAATCCAAGACCACCGGCAGATGCCCAGCTTAAAGCATTTCCTTCGCTATCGGTTAAGGTAACGATGGTATTATTGAAGGAAGACTGGATATGTGCCTGTCCATGTTCAACGTTTTTCTTGACACGCTTCTTTACTACTTTCTTAGTTGCTTGTTTTGCCATAAAAACTAACCTACTTTCTCAAACTTTCTATTATTTCTTCTTATTTGCAACAGTTCTCTTAGGGCCTTTACGGGTTCTTGCGTTGGTCTTTGTTTTCTGACCGCGCACAGGAAGACCTTTTCTGTGACGAATTCCGCGATAGCAGCCGATTTCCTGAAGTCTCTTGATATTCAGAGCTACTTCTCTCTTTAAATCACCTTCCACTACCATGGTATCGGCAATTACTTCACCGATTTTCTTAACTTCATCATCCGTTAAGTCTCTGCAACGGGTATCGGGATTTACTCCTGCCGCTGCAAGGATCTTGTTTGAGCTTACTCTACCGATTCCGTAGATACTGGTCAAACCGATCTCCACACGTTTGTCTCTTGGTAAGTCAACACCAGCTATACGAGCCATGTTTCTTTTCCTCCATTTCTTTTCTATGCGTTCGTTTCTTCCTTTCGTTCACCCATAAACGAAACACTCCCGCACGTATTAACAGTTACTAATTGATTGGGGCCGGTACGGGCCCAACCGGAATGATTCCGGTCTTTCCGATACTTTGAAGCTGTTTCTCGGTATCAAGAAGTAAATGCACGGTGGGCATGGCGGGTTAACCATACTCCCTCACATTTATACGATACAAATTGTTTGACGGAACAATTCGTATCTCAGCCGCAAAAAACGCGCAAATAAGACACGGAATTATCCCTGTCTTTGTTTGTGCTTCGGGTTCTCACAGATTACCATGATTTTCCCTTTTCTTTTGATGATTTTGCATTTCTCGCAAATCGGTTTTACTGATGATCTTACTTTCATGTTAAAACCTCCTTTCAAAAAGTGACCATTTGCCATTATATCATCAAGTATTTCAAGATGCAAGGATTATTTTTGCCGGGTTATACAAAAATTTTCCTTACTTATCTCTCCAGATGATTCTGCCCTTCGTCAAGTCATACGGAGATAATTCCAGGGTGACTTTGTCGCCGGGAAGAATTCGAATGAAGTTCTGACGAAGCTTGCCGCTGATGTGCGCCAAAACTTCGTGTCCGTTCTCAAGCTTTACGCGAAACATCGTATTGGGAAGCTTTTCGGTTACGGTTCCTTCAACTTCAATTACATCGGTTTTTGACATACTCGTTTACCTCTTTAATGCGTTTTGTTTCAATATTTATAAAAGTGTCAGTATTTCCGGTTCACCGTCCGTAATCAGGATGGTGTTTTCATAATGTGCGGAGGGAAGTCCGTCCGCCGTGGTGCATGTCCAGCCGTCATCGTGGAAGACCACGTCGCCGCGCCCAAGGTTAATCATGGGCTCGATTGCCAGTGTCATTCCCGGCTGAAGGAGAATTCCTTTTTTGTTCATTGCAAAATTCGGAATGGAAGGATCCTCATGCAGATGGGTACCGATTCCGTGTCCGGTCAGTTCTCTTACGATTCCGTATCCGAAGGGTGTGATGTAATCTTCAATCGCCTTGCAGATATCGTTTAAGTGATTCCCGGCCTTTGCCATTTTGATTCCGGCAAAGAAAGAATTCTTCGTTTCTTCAATAAGTTTTTCGACTTCCGGAGAAATCGTTCCGACTCCGTAGGTTCTTGCCGCATCGGAATGATATCCTTTATAGATACATCCGCAGTCCAAACTTACGATGTCGCCCTCTTTGATGATCCGGCTCTTCTTGGGAATTCCGTGTACCACCTCGTCATTGATGGATACACAGACCGATCCGGGAAAGCCGTTGTAATGAAGAAAGTTCGGAATGCAGTCGTGCTCGCGGATGTACCGTTCAGCAAGAATGTCTACCTCAAGGGTGCTCATTCCGGGCTTTAAATCTTCTTTCAGACGTTCGTGAACTTCCGCAAGGATTTTACAGGAAGTTCTCATTAACTCAATTTCTTTCGATGATTTTACGGAAACCGACATTTTCATTCCTTTCAGTTTTCCTTTATTCAGGAAACTGCGCTTTGGCGCTTTGAAAAGTTTTTATAAAAAGTAGTTATCCTAAAATAGCTACGATTTCAGCGAAGACATCATTCATATCTTTGGTGCCGTCTACGGTTCTTAATACGCCCTTTGCGGTGTAGTAATCGATTAACGGCTGTGTCTGCTCATGATATACTTTCAAGCGATTCAGAACGGTTTCGGGTTTGTCGTCATCACGAAGGATGAGTTCGGAACCGCACTTGTCGCAAATATTCTCTTTCTTGGGAGGAACATGTACGATGTGATAGGTTGCGCCGCAGGTTACGCAGGCACGTCTTCCGGACATTCTGTTTACAATGTTTTCATCCGGAACATCTACATCGATTGCAAAGTCAATGGCATCGTTCATCTCCCCGAGTGCTTTGGTCAGTACCTCTGCCTGGGGAATGGTACGGGGGAATCCGTCCAGAACATATCCGTTTTTGCAGTCCTCGTTTGCTACTCTGTCGAGAAGGATCTTTACAGTCAGTTCATCGGGAACCAGCTTGCCTTCATCCATGTATTTCTTTGCTTCCATGCCGAGTTCGGTCTGATTCTTGATATTGGCACGGAAAATATCTCCGGTAGAGATGTGAGGAAGGCTGTACTTTTCGGCAATCAATTTTGCCTGTGTTCCTTTTCCTGCTCCGGGAGCTCCCAACATAATAATTTTCATAGTATAACCCTCCTTTTATTATAAGCGCACCGAAGACACACAATTGCAGCGCACGGCTGCAACGGTGTGCCCTCTTTATGCACTACACGTTTACTTTAATCGTTTAAGAATCCTTTGTAGTTACGAACCAGCATCAGGGATTCTACCTGGTTTGCCGTTTCAATGACTACGCTGACAACGATGATGATGCTGGTACCGCCAAAGGATACCGAAGCACCGAACAGTCCGTTGAAGATATACGGAATGATTGCCACGATGGTAAGTCCGACAGCACCGATGAAAATAATGTAATTCAGTGCGCTGTTCAGATACTCACTCGTCGGCTTGCCGGGACGGATACCGGGAACGAATCCGCCGGACTTCTTTAAGTTATTCGCAATTTCCACCGGATTGAAAGTGATGGAAGTATAAAAATATGCGAAGAAAATAACCAGCGCCACGTATGCAATGATACCCACGGAGTATTTCCAGTTGGAGGTGTTGAACCAGTACTGGGAGTTCACATACTTCAGGACTTCCGACCACCAGCCGGTTCCCTTGTAGCCCGCCATATTGGAAACAATAATGGGGAACTGGAGTAAGCTGGCTGCGAAGATGACGGGGATAACGCCCGCGGTATTAACACGAACGGGGATGTGGGTGGAGTTGCCGCCCATCATTTTATTACCCTGAATCTTCTTTGCATACTGAACGGGAATCTTACGGATTGCATCATTCAAAAGAATAACGAGAACCGAAAGTCCCAATACAACCACAATGATAATTGCGGAGTTTAAAACCATGGAAGCTACCGTTCTTCCCTTTACGAATTTCTCGTAGAGGTTCATGGCATCCTGAGGGAAACTGGAGATGATGTTAATGGTAAGGACGATGGAAATACCGTTTCCGACGCCTCTTTCCGTAACACGTTCGCCCAGCCACATAAGGAAGGCACTGCCTGCTGTCATGGCTGCAATCACGCAAATAACGTTAAGCGCATTGTACTCTGTGAGCAGCTGTCTGTAACCGATTGCCATGGCACCCGATTCGAGTATTGCCAGGCCGATGGTTAAATATCTTGTAATCGCCGCAATTTTCTTTCGACCGTCTTCTCCGTCACGCTGCATTTCTTCCAGGCCGGGAATGGCGATGGTAAGAAGCTGCATAACGATCGACGAAGTAATGTACGGTGTGATACCGAGAGCAAGAATGGACATTCTTTCCAGGGAACCACCGGTGATTGCCATTAAAATGCCGCCGTCGCCGCCACCCAAAAGCTGATCCATCAACGATTTAATCTGTTCGGGATCTACGCCGGGAATGGGGATCTGGGAGCCGATTCGGATAATGACCAGAATCAACAGGTCGAAAAGCAGTCTTTTGCGGACTTCTTTGATTTTAAAAGCATTGAAAAATGTTTTAAACACTAGATCACCTCTGCTGTTCCGCCTGCGGCTTCAATCTTCTCCTTTGCACTCTCACTGAAAGCATTTACTTTTACGGTAAGCTTCTTGGTAAGTTCACCCTGTCCAAGAATCTTTACACCGTCAACGTTCTGGATACCGGAGTTGATGTTTGCGATTACACCCTTTTCGATTAAGGATTCAATCGTTACAGTATCTCCGTTTTCAAACTTCTTCTCAAGAACGGATACGTTGATTGCAATAATCTGAGCAGTATTTCTGTTCTTAAATCCTCTCTTGGGAATACGTCTGTATAAAGGCATCTGACCACCTTCGAAGCCGGGTCTCGGAGCACCGGAACGTGCCTTCTGTCCTTTGTGACCCTTACCTGCGGTCTTGCCGTTTCCTGAACCGTGGCCACGACCACGTCTGAAATTGTCGCTGTGTTTGGAACCGTCAGCCGGTCTTAAATTTGATAAATCCATTTTCGGATCTCCTTTCTTTGCTAAATTCGCCCCGGGGAAATTTCACCCCGGAACTCGCATCTTTCAAAGAGTGTTTATTACTCTTCTACCTTCAGCATGTAACCAACCTGCTGAATCTGTCCTCTGGTTGCTTTGTTATCGGGCAACTCAACGGTTTTATGCAATTTCGTAAGTCCCATTGCCTCCAAAGTGAGTTTGTGCTTCGGAACAGCACCGATGGGAGACTTTACCAATGTAATCTTTAATGTCTTGTCTGCCATTATATGACTCCTTTCCTACTGTTGCCAACCGATTAAGCCATGATTTCTTCAACGGACTTGCCACGGTTTCTTGCAACTGCTTCAGGGCTCTTAACCTGACTTAAACCTTCGATGGTCGCCATAACAACATTCTGCTTGTTGTTGGATCCCAAGGACTTGGTACGGATATTCTTGATACCTGCAAGTTCGCAAACCACACGGGCAGGACCACCTGCGATGATACCGGTACCGTCGGGAGCTTTCTTAAGCAGTACGTTTGCGGAACCGTATTTACCGATATAATCATGAGTAACGGATCCGTTCTCATCAAGAGCGATTTCAACGATGTGCTTCATCGCATCTTCTTTTCCCTTACGGATTGCCTCGGGGATTTCAACGGCCTTTCCAAGACCTGCTCCGACATGTCCGTTTCCGTCACCTACAACAACAAGTGCTGTAAATCTCATGTTACGTCCACCCTTAACGGTTTTCGTTACACGCTTGATGGTAACGACTTTATCCTTTAATTCTCCTAACTGTGAAGGATCGATAATATTACGCTGCATTATTTGTCTCCTCCCTTTCCTTAAAACTCAAGACCGGCTTCTCTGGCTGCGTCTGCCAAAGCTGCGATCTTGCCCTGATATATAAAGCCGCCTCTGTCAAAAACAACTTCCTTGATTCCTTTATCAAGCGCCTTCTTTGCAATTACTTTTCCAAGATATGCTGCTGCATCAACATTATTGGTCTTCTCAAGTTCTGCCTTCACATCCTTCTCAAGGGTGGATGCAGCTACCAAAGTTTTTCCAACGGTATCGTCGATAATCTGAGCATACATATGATTATTGCTGCGAAAAACTGCCAAGCGGGGTCTTTCGGGCGTACCGTGGAAACGGTTACGAATTTTTCTGTGTTTCTTAACACGAATTTCCTGTCTGGACTCTTTACTAACCATTTTTACACTCTCCTTATCTTACTTCTTACCGGTCTTGCCGACTTTACGTCTGATAGTTTCATCAGCATACTTGATACCCTTGCCCTTGTAAGGTTCAGGTCTTCTCTTGTCTCTGATTTCAGCTGCGAACTGGCCAACCTTTTCTTTGTCGATACCCTTAACGATGATGTTGTTACCGTCAACTACGGTCTCAATACCTTCGGGATCAACCATCTCAACGGGATGAGAATATCCTAAGTTTAAGGTAAGATTCTTACCGGACTTGGATGCTCTGTAACCAACACCGTTTACCTCTAATTTCTTTTCGTAACCCTCGGTTACACCGACAACCATGTTGTGGATTAAAGTTCTGGTAAGTCCGTGTAAGGACTTCATCTTCTTTAAATCGTTGGGTCTGGAAACTGTAACTTCTGCACCTTCCACCTTGATTTCCATCTCGGAAGGAAGAACTCTCTCTAAAGTTCCCTTGGGACCTTTTACAGTCACTTTGTTATTTTCTGCGATGTCCACAGTAACACCTGCGGGAATCGCGATTGGCATTCTTCCTATACGTGACATGCCCGTACCTCCTAAAATATTTTACTCTTAATCAACAGTTTCTGATATCGCGGTTCAAACTACCAAACGAAAGCCAGTACTTCGCCGCCGACATTTAACTTTCTTGCTTCCTTGTCAGTAATCACACCCTGGTTGGTGGAGATGATTGCAACACCCAATCCGCCGAGTACTCTGGGCAGTTCATCCTTGCCTGCATAAACGCGAAGACCGGGTTTGGAAATTCTCTTGATACCGGTAATGATCTTCTCATTCTTGTCCGCACCGTACTTTAAGGTGATGTGGATATCCTGGAAGTTTCCGTTATCAACCAGTTCGTATGATTTAATATAACCTTCATCCAAGAGAATCTTTGCAATCGCAAGTTTCATTTTGGAAGAGGATACATCTACTGTATCGTGCTTTGCAGCGTTAGCATTACGGATTCTTGTAAG
>DLBG01000085.1:12362-29528 GCA_002494135.1 Lachnospiraceae bacterium UBA7027 | reverse complement strand
GTATGCGGTTCTGGTACATATGCTGGCACAGGTCTGCGACATGAAGGTCGGTGAACTGGTTCATGTCATTGCGGATGCCCATATTTACGACCGTCATATTCCCATCGTAAAAGAACTGATTGAAAGAACGACTTACGATGCGCCGACATTCTGGCTGAATCCCGATATTCATGATTTCTATGATTTTACAAGAAATGATGTAAAGGTGGAGAATTACGTTACGGGACCGCAGATTGAGAATATTCCCATTGCAATTTAATTCCCAAACCGGACAGAAGGAGAGACATAATGAGTACAATCACCTGCATTGCGGCAGTTGACGCAAACTGGGGAATCGGTAGAAACAACACTCTTTTGGTTTCCATCCCCTCGGATATGAAGAATTTCAGAACACTGACAAGCGGAAACGTAATCATCATGGGAAGAAGAACACTGGAATCGTTCCCGAACGGACTGCCATTAAAGAACCGCGTTAACATCGTTTTATCAAAGAACGCTTCCCCTTCCGGAAACGGGGAAATCATCGTACGAAGCATCGAAGAAGCTCTGAAAGAGGCGGAAAAATACGAAGACCGGGAAATCTACATCATCGGAGGAGAGAGTATCTACCGGCAGTTCTTACCGTACTGTACGAAAGCGATTATAACGAAAATCGATCACGCATACGAAGCGGATGCCTATTTTCCGAACCTGGATCGGGATGAAGAATGGGAAATTGCCGAGGAAAGCGAAGAGCAGACCTATTTCGATCTGCCCTATACCTTTACAACCTATGTAAGAAAATAAAAGAAATGTAAGAAAACAAAAAAGCAAGCAGGGCCCGACCTAGTAAATCACACGGTTGCGGCCTTCTTCTTTGCCCTGATACAGTTTGGCGTCCGCCTTGGAGATGACGGCCTCGACACCGAAGATTCTCGAGTAGTCTTCCAGACCGACTGTCAGGGTTACTTTTATGTTGTTGTCATTGTAGCGAAAAGCGGTATGTTCAATCTGTTTTCTCATGTTGTCCAGAATTCCGACTACCTGGCTTCCGGTGGCATTTTCAAATACGAAGAGGAATTCCTCGCCACCCCATCTGGCGATTTTACCCTTTCCGTCCATGGTATTCAGGAAAACCGCGGCTAACTGCTTTAGGATATAGTCGCCGGCATCGTGGCCGTAGGTATCGTTAATCCGTTTAAAATAGTCGATATCCGCGATTGCGATGACGAAAGGTGTATTGTCTCTTTCATGGTTGTAGGCAAGCATTGTCAGATCTTCTCTCATGACACGACGGTTGCAAAGACCGGTTAATGCATCCGTGGTCGCCATTTTACGCAGCCGGTTGTTGATGTCGCGCAGGTTCTCTTCCGCAACATTGAATTTGTTGGAATAGAAGTAGGCGATGACGTGGATGATGAGCATGTAGAAGATGGCGGAAACAAAATGGAAATAGATGGACCAGCCGTATTCCAGTTCCAGATTGTTCGGGAGAACGTGCGTCAGTACGGCAAGCAGAACAAAGTCTGCGGAAATGACCCAGAACAGACGCTTTTTCGTTGTGACGTCGATTTCCAGGGAAAAATACAGCACGAGAATTTCCACAATCAGGCACCACTGGAAATTGGTTTTCCAGCCGGTTACCAGAGTCAGGACCGTGGGCAGTGCCACAATGACGGCACCGAAGAAGGCCATGGCATAATTGGTGCGGTTGCGGTAAGTATAGATAAAGGCCATAAGGAAAAGTCCGGCGGCCATGAATTCCAAAAGGGAAATGATATAGTAGGTGGTTGCAAACAAAGCAATCGAAGTTAAGACGAAGTAGAAGAGGAAAACGACCGAAAGCGAGCGAATAAAGACCGCAAGATCCTTTAATTCCGCGCCCTCCCTCGGGGTAATATTCAGAAATTCCTTGAATTTTTTCCAAAGTTTCATGCCTTTATTTTATCATATCCTTCGGCGCTTATCCATAAAGAAAGTGCGAATCGTTCTTTGTTGACTTTCAGCGCGGTTTCAGTATAATATAAGCGAGAAAATAGTAATGGAACCATTTTAAGGAGGATACAAAGATGTCTTTATTTACAGGAGCCGCAGTAGCAATCATTACTCCTTTCAAGGAGGATTTAAGCATTGATTATGAGCGGTTCGCAAAGATTATCGAAGAACAGATAGAGGGATCGACCGATGCAATCGTAATCTGCGGAACCACGGGTGAGGCAGCAACCCTTTCCCACGAAGAGCATCTTCAGGCAATTGAGTTCTGCGTACGTCAGGTTGCCGGAAGAATTCCCGTTATTGCAGGTACCGGTTCGAACTGTACCGCAGAAGCCATTCACCTTTCCACCGAAGCGGAGAAGATCGGTGTGGACGGTTTGCTTTTGGTGACTCCTTATTACAATAAAGCAACCCAGAAGGGACTTTACATTCACTTCAAAGCGATTGCGGACAGCGTTAAAATTCCCTGCATCCTTTACAATGTACCCGGAAGAACCGGCGTGACCTTAAGTCCGGATACCATCGTAAAACTCTGTACCGACGTGGAAAACATCGTAGGTGTCAAAGATGCGACCGGAAACATCGCCGCATGTGCCCGTCTGATGAATCTGGCAAAAGGCAAAGTGGATGTTTATTCCGGTGATGACAATGCAATCATTCCCATTCTTTCCCTCGGCGGAAAGGGTGTCATTTCCGTTCTTTCCAACGTTGCGCCGAAGCAGGCACATGACATCTGCCAGTATTTCTTTGACGGCAATGTGGACAAGGCAAGAGATCTTCAGCTGGCAGCCATTCCTCTGATTGATGCGCTGTTCTCAGAAGTGAACCCCATCCCCGTAAAGAAGGCCATGGCTCTTCAGGGCAAATGCCTCGAAGTTTACAGAAGCCCGCTTTGTGAAATGGATGAAGCTCATGCCGAAGTATTAAAGAAAGAAATGATCAATTACGGAATTTTATAAGGAGTATTACAGACGATGATTAACGTTCTGATGTGCGGATGTAACGGACGCATGGGTCGTACCGTTACCCAGATGATTGCAAAAGACGAGCAGCTTCAGATAGTTGCGGGAATTGATCCTTTTACCGAAGTGGAGAACACTTACCCGGTATTTGCCGATATTAAGGAATGCGACGTAAAATGCGATGTCGTGATTGATTTTTCCTCTTCCAAAACAACGACCGATCTGCTTGACTACTGCATAAAAACAAAGACTCCCGTCGTACTTTGCTCCACGGGGCATTCCGAAGAGCAGTTAAAACAGATTGAAGAAGCATCCAAAAGCATTGCGATTTTAAAGAGCGGAAACATGTCTCTCGGAATCAATGTTTTGGAGAAACTTTTAAAGCAGGCGGTTGTGATTCTCGGAAATGAAGGATATGATATCGAAATCGTGGAGAAGCATCACAATCAGAAACTGGATGCTCCCTCCGGTACCGCTTTGGATATTGCAAACTGCATGAACGGGGCGGTGGACAATAAATATCATTATGTATATGACCGTACCGGCAGAAGAGAGAAGAGAGACGAAAACGAAATCGGTATTTCTTCCATTCGCGGCGGAAGCATCGTCGGCGATCATGATGTGATTTTTGCAGGACAGGATGAAGTGATTACATTCAGCCATTCTGCTTATTCCAGAGCGATTTTTGCAAAGGGTGCCGCAACTGCCGCAAAGTTCCTGGCAGGAAAAGAAGCCGGTTTCTACACCATGCAGGATGTAATTTAATGGAATTCAGACCGTGTATTGATATTCACAACGGAAAAGTAAAACAGATTGTGGGATCCACTCTGAAAGATGCGGGGGATTTGGCACAGGAGAATTTCGTATCCGAAAAGGATGCGGCGTTCTATGCGAAGCTGTATCGCGAATACGGCTTAAAAGGCGGCCATGTTATTCTGCTGAATAAAGAGGGATCTCCTTTTTTTGAGGAAACGAAGAAACAGGCATTGTCGGCACTTTGGGAATACCCGGGCGGTCTGATGATCGGAGGCGGCATCACGGATGAAAATGCATCGGAATATCTGGATGCGGGTGCTTCCCATGTCATCGTAACCTCGTATCTTTTTGAGGACGGGGCACTGAGTTTTGAGAAAATGCAAAAACTTGCGACCGCGGCAGGAAGAGAGCATGTGGTGTTCGATTTAAGCTGTAAACGTTTCGAAGACGGATATCACATCATGTCGAACCGCTGGCAGACAAAGACGGATGCGGTTCTTAACGCAAACCTTTTAAAGGATCTGGAAAAATACTGCGACGAATATCTGATTCATGCCGTAGATGTCGAAGGAAACGCAAAGGGAATCGAGACAAATCTGGTGGAAAGCCTTGCTTCCTACGACGGAAGTGCAATCACCTACGCGGGAGGCGTTCATTCCTTAGAGGACATCAGACTTCTGGGAAGAATAGGGCAGGGGCGGATTCACGTAACCGTGGGAAGCGCGCTGGATTTATTCGGCGGAAACCTTTCGTTTCATGAGATTTGTAAAATCGTAAGCGGGCAGGACGGAATATAAGAAGACCGAACAAAACAAAAGAGGACAGAAAAAAAGAGATATGCGTCTGCATATCTCTTTTTGAATCTCACTGGGTTATTAACGTGAAAGAAATTAAGAATCAATTTATCGAAAGAAAAATGATTTATAACTTGGTTACGTTTACTGCCTGAGGTCCTTTTTCTCCGTTAACTACTTCGAATTCAACGGCTGCGCCTTCTTCTAAGGACTTGAAGCCTTCGGACTTGATTCCGGTGTAGTGAACGAAAACATCATTTCCAGATTCGTCAGAAATGAAACCGTAACCTTTTTGGTTATTAAACCACTTAACTGTACCCTTGTTCATGAAAACATTACCTCCAAAAAATAAAAAATAATAATAGTTCTTGTTGCCCTTGCAACATAGTATAGGTTACCACATTTACACTGAAAAGTAAAGCGCTTTCGGGAGATTGTTTGTTTTGACTTTAAGGGGTGTTTGTGGTATTTTTTTAAGTTGAGGAAGTATGTATTGGGTGATTAAATTTTCATATTTGGAACGAGGATGAAAAGATGAAAAAGTTTAAAGAAATTCTGAAGGAAATTTTTATTGACGGTCTGGGAGGAATGGCCACCGGTTTATTTGCCACCCTGATTGTCGGTACCATTGTTGCACAGATCGGTACCTGGATTTCCGCAATCAAAGATCCCAACGTGGCTTTTGTCGGCAGCATGATTATTCTGATCGGTAAAATCGCCCAGTCCATCACCGGTGCCGGTATCGGTATCGGAGCGGCAGTGAAGTTAAAATCCAAGCCCCTGGTTATGGTTTCCGCGGCAGCATCCGGTATGATCGGTGCATTTGCCTCCAAAATGATTGCAGGGAGCGTTTTAAACGAAGGTGTTATCGTATATGCAGGCCCCGGAGAACCTCTCGGTGCGTTTATCGCTACCATGGTTACGATTTATATCGGTCGTCTGATTGCAGACAAGACCAAGCTTGATATTCTTTTAACCCCTCTTTGCTGCATCGCTTCCGGTGCACTGGCAGGACTGCTTCTCGGCAAACCCATCGCAACGATGATGAGTGCCATTTCCAATTTTATCGTTTATTCGACAAACCAGGCGCCGTTTATCATGGGTGTTCTGATCTCGGTGGTTATGGGTATGGCTCTGACCCTTCCCATTTCTTCGGCCGCCATCGGTGTTATTTTAAGCCTTTCCGGTATTCCCGCCGGAGCGGCAACGGTAGGATGCTGTGCCAACATGGTCGGCTTTGCGGTTGCAAGCTTTGAAGACAACAAAGTAAACGGCCTGGTTGCACAGGGAATCGGAACCAGTATGCTGCAGATGCCCAATATCGTTAAGAAACCGATTATCTGGCTTCCCGCGATTATTACATCGGCGATTCTCGGACCTCTTTCTACCATGGTCTTCAAATTTCAGAACAACGCAACCGGTTCCGGTATGGGTACCGCAGGTCTGGTAGGTCCTATCAACGCATACAGCACCATGACCGGTGCGGAAGTGGGTATGGCTCCCTGGCTGGCGCTCCTTGAAATCGCACTGTTATGCTTTATTCTTCCCGGAGTTCTTTCTTTCCTCATCGGATTCATTATGCGCAAGGCAGGGCTTATCAAACCGGGCGACATGAAATTGGAGAAGTAAAGCGGGAGAATTTATTCCGGATTAAAAAACGCCCGCGAATGCGGGCTGAAAAAGGAACATAAATGGAACGGTTTAAAAAAGTTGCCGTAGTCGGTCTCGGACTGATTGGCGGCTCTATGGCAAAGACAATAAAGAGCAGGACGGATTCAGTGGTTTATGCGGTAAACAGAAACCGTCTGGTAAGCGTAAAAGCAAAGGAAGAGGGCGTCATCGACGGAATCATCGGCGAAGATGTTTTGCTTACCGAAGCCGATCTGGTTATTCTCGGTCTCTATCCGGACAGCTGCATTGAATTCGTAACCACACATATTCCGGTTTTCAAAAAAGGAGCCGTGATTGTGGACTGCTGCGGAACAAAGAAGAAGATCTGTAATGCGCTTACAGAGTTATGTAAACAAAATGGCCTGTTTTTTATCGGTGGACACCCGATGGCGGGTATTGAAAAATCAGGATATGATGCATCCTTCAACGGATTGTTTGATAATGCAAGTATGATTTTATGTAAACCTGATGAAGGAACTTCCGTATTTGAGGAACCCTATCGGACGGAATACGAGAGTGTCTATGATGATTTAAAGAAATTCTTTTTAAGTCTCGGTTTTGGCTACGTGAAGGAGAGTACTCCCACGGAGCATGACCGGATTATCGCTTATACATCACAGATGGCACATGTGCTTTCAAGTGCCTATATCAAAAGCGACGCCTGCAAAATCCGCTACGGTTTTTCTGCAGGAAGTTTTAAGGATATGACCAGAGTGGCCTACTTAAACGAAACCATGTGGACCGAGCTGTTTTTGGAAAACAAAGAAGCGCTCCTTGCCGAAATCGAGGAGTATATGGGTCATGTAAAAGAGTACCGTGATGCATTGAAAAACAGTGACGAAGAGATGTTATGTAAACTTCTAAAAGAGGGCAGACTCTGCAAGGAAGCGGATATGGAAAAAGAGGCGGCTGCCCGAAAAGAGGACCGGACATGAATAAAGTGCATGTGAAAGCCAGTACAAAAGAATACGATGTGACCATCGGAACCGGCCTTGACGTCGGAAGCCTTTTATCGGAAGTTCATAAAATCTGTAAAATCATGCTGGTAAGCGATGACACGGTTTACGGACTGTACGGAAAGAAGACGGAAGATTCATTAAAAACTGCCGGATTTGAGGTATTTTCCTTTGTTTTCGAACACGGAGAGAAGTCCAAGAATATTTCCGTGGCTGAGAAACTGATGATTGAGATGACGGAAAAGGGCATTACGAAAATCGACCTTCTGCTGGCACTCGGCGGAGGAGTGGTCGGTGACCTGACCGGTTTTGCAGCCAGCGTTTACCTGCGCGGAATGGATTTTGTACAGGTTCCCACAACCCTGCTTGCCGCAGTGGATTCGTCGGTAGGAGGGAAAACGGCGGTGGATTTACCGAACGGTAAAAATCTGGTCGGAGCCTTCCATCAGCCGGTTGCAGTATTCTGCGACGTGGACAGCTTTCAATCCCTTCCCGCGGAAATCTATTCCGACGGAATGGCGGAAGCAGTAAAATACGGCATGATTTACGATTCTGACCTGTTCGGTCAAATTGAAAACGGAACCATTTCGGATGAAGATCTGGTAAAACGAAGCGTTGAGATTAAGGCTGAAGTCGTGGAAAAAGACGAATTCGACAAAGGCCCCAGACATATTTTAAATTTCGGTCATACCCTCGGCCATGCCATTGAGACTTTAAGCGGTTATTCCATCGGGCACGGCAGCGGCGTTGCCATGGGAATGGCGGTTTTGGGTGCCGTTTACTTAAGCGAAGAGGATTCCGCAAGGCTGAACGCCGTTTTGAAAAAATACGGTTTGTACAATATTCCTTCGTACGATATTCACGAAACGGCAGTCCTTGCAAAGGTGGATAAAAAGGCGCACGGCAATCTGATCCGTGCCGTGCTGCCGGTTGCCATCGGTGAAGTGAAACTTCAGGATGTTACGGTGGAAGAATGGGAAGAAATACTTCGGAAAGGAATCGGTCGCTTATCATGATAACGTCGAAATACGGAAAAGAACTGCAGATTGAAGTAACCGGCGCCTCACATGCCCCGCAGATAGAAATTGTAATCCACGGACTTCCCGCCGGAGAAAAAGTGGATCTTGATAAGGCACAGGATCTTTTAAACCGCAGAAAAGGCGGTCAGAATGCCTATTCCACAAAGCGTGCCGAAGCGGACTGCCCGGATGTTCTTTCGGGTCTTGAAAAAAAAGAGGAAGGGTTCGTGACGACGGGAGAACCGCTGAAGGCTGTATTTTACAATCAGAATACCCGCTCATCCGATTATGAGCAGATGAAATATATCCCGCGCCCTTCGCATGCGGATTACACGTCCTACATGAAGTACGGCGACAGCCTTGACCGAAGCGGCGGCGGAATGTTTTCCGGACGCATGACGCTGCCGATCTGTTTCGCGGGAGCCATCTGCATGCAGCTTCTGGAAAAAGAGGGCATTTCGGTTTTTGCACATATTTCGGCCATCGGTAAAATTAAGGATGATAAGTTTGATCCCGTGAATCCCGATGTGAAAGCGGTCCCGAGAAAAGCGGGTCTTTTGCCCGTCATCAACAAGGCAGCAGGAGATAAAATGGTCGAATTCATGACCGCCTGCGCAGGAGACGGAGATTCCATCGGCGGCGTAATCGAATGTGCCGTAACCGGCCTTCCCGCAGGCGTGGGGGAACCGCTGTATGACAGCATGGAGAGTACCATCTCCCATATGATGTTCGGTATCCCCGCCGTAAAAGGTATTGAGTTCGGCAGCGGATTTTACTGCGGAACCATGAAGGGAAGCGAGTGCAACGATCCGTTTATCATCAAAGACGGGAAAGTAGCTACGGCTACGAACCATTCCGGAGGAATTCAGGGAGGAATCAGCAACGGCATGCCGGTCATTTTCCGTGTATGCATGAAGCCGACTCCGAGTATTTATAAAGAGCAGCGCACCGTAAACATGAAGGAACTGACGGAGACGACGTTAACGCTCGCGGGCCGTCACGACCCCTGCATTGTACCGCGTGCCGTTCCCTGCATCGAGGCAGCCTGCGCCATTGCGGTTTATAACCTGTACGTGCGGTACCGGTCTGAGCGGAATGCGGATTCTTTAACCGCAATCCGTACCGAAATCGACGAACTTGACGGGGAGATTGCAGAACTTATTGCAAAGAGAATGGATCTGGCCGGACAAATAGCCGGTGAGAAGGCAAAACAGGGCCTTGAAATCCGCAATCCGAAAAGAGAAGAGGAAGTGTTAAACCACGTATCGAATGTGGCGGGAGAGGCAAAAGGGGAATACGTAAAGGATATTTACCGCAAGCTGATCGATAAAACCTGCGAATACGAGGAAAACTGCCAGTAAGGAGTGTTACTTGAACTACGGATTAATCGGTGAAAAACTGGGGCACAGTTTCTCGGTGCCCATTCATAATGCATTCGGAAATCCGGATTACGTATTGAAAGAAATTCCGCGGGATGCGCTTGCGGGCTTTCTGAAGGCCGGAGATTTTAAGGGGCTTAACGTCACCATTCCGTATAAGCAGGATGTGATGCCGTTTTGCGTTCTGGATGAAGCTGCGGCCAAGATCGGAGCCGTAAACACTTTGGTTTGTAAAGAAGGTAAAATCTTCGGCTACAACACCGATGCATACGGTCTGTCTTCCATGATGGACCTTGCGTACGGAGAAAAGAATACGGATTTTATCGGGAAAAATGCAGTGATTTTAGGAGCAGGCGGAACCGCAAAGACGGCTCTTTATGTGCTCCGAAGCAAAAAGATTGCGTCGGTAACGGTTTTAGCGCGTGACGTAAAGAAGGCAAAAGAAAACCTGAACGATGAGGCAGTTGCATTTGAATCCATTACCGAACCGTCCCAAGACGTCTGCCTTAGGACGGATATTATCGTAAATACCACACCTGTCGGCATGTTCCCGAAGGCGGATGCCGTACCGGTGGATTTATCCCTGTTTCCGAATCTGAGCGCCGTGTTTGACGTAATTTACAATCCGCTGACCACGAAACTGATTGCGCAGGCAAAGAAAAGAAATCTGATTGCCGCAAACGGACTATACATGCTTGTGATGCAGGCATACAAAGCGGAACAGCTTTTCGGACTGACGAGCGCACAGCCGGGACAAAAGGTATATGAGGATTTGAAAAAACGTCTGGAGAATACGGTTTTAATCGGCATGCCGGGAAGCGGAAAAACCACAATCGGAAAGCGGCTGTCTCAATCCTGCGGCAAGGAATTTGTCGATACGGACGAAGAATTCACAAAGACTTACGGCATAACGCCGGGAGAGTGCATCAAAGCCGAAGGGGAAAAGGCATTCCGGGTTAAGGAAAGCGAAGTGGTCAGGGCTGTATCCGCAAAGACGAGCTGCATTATTGCCACCGGAGGCGGAGTTGTTACCGTACCTGTCAATATGGAGTATTTAAAGCAAAACGGAACCGTAGTCTATCTGAAAAGGGGAACAGAGAATCTTTCTTCCGAAGGAAGACCCCTCTCCCAGGGAGACGGTGCCATTGAGAATCTTTTCAGGGTGCGTTCTCCGCTTTACGAAGCCGCTGCGGATAGAATCGCGGATGTGGCGGAAGGAGATATCGATAAGACGCTTAGTATGGTTTTAAGCAAAGGATGATTTTATGAAAATTCTGGTGATTAACGGACCAAACATTAACATGCTCGGCATTCGCGAGAAAAACATTTACGGAGCACAGACCTACGATGACCTCGTGGAGTTTTGCAAAAACGGTGCAAAAGAACTCGGAGCGGAAGTTGATTTCTTTCAGTCCAACCATGAGGGAGCTCTGGTGGATACCATCCAGGCGGCATACGGTAAATATGACGGCATTGTCATCAATCCCGCAGCCTACACCCATACCTCCGTTGCCATTCTGGATGCACTAAAGGCCGTTTCCATTCCGACGGTGGAGGTGCATATCAGCGATGTTTCCGCCAGAGAGGATTTTCGTCAGATTTCGTATATTCGCCCGTACTGCGTTGCAACATTCGCAGGACTCGGTTTTAAGGGATACACAGAGGCCATGAAAGTACTGATACAGGGAAAGGAGACACATGGAGAATAAACTTCATATGCCGAAGAAACTTCTGATCATTCATATAGCGGTCGGATGCGTGGTTCTTTTGACGGAAATCGCACTCGTCGTTACGATTGTTCAGTTAAGACGACTTTCCGCCGCTACGGATCTTCTTGCTTCGCAGAAGGAGGAGATGAGTATCGTCATGACCAGAGAACAGAATGAGATGCAGGAGCAGATTACACTTCTTTCCAATCAGCTTGCGGAGAAAATCGCAAAGGAAGAAGCGGAAGCGCAGTTATTTTATCCCAAAGGACTCCCGGTTAGCGGAAAGGCGACAATCCTTTCGCAACCCTCGAATGCGGTACCGGATCCGGACGAAGAAGGCCAGGTTGAGGAAGAACAGGACCCGATTGTGGTGTTCAATGTCCAGCACGGGGCAAAGGTCATGGCAGCCGGGAAGGGAACGGTAGTTAAGGTGGAAGATGATGATGAGTACGGAAGAAGAGTGACGATTGATCACGGCAACGGCTATCTTACCGTTTACCGCTATAACGACAACCCGAAAGTAAAAGAAGGAGATGACGTCTCTATCGGTCAGCTCCTCTTTGAAGTCAATTATGTATCCTCAAAAGTCGGTTATCAGATGATGTACGACAAGGATTTTATCAATCCCATGGATGTCATGGAAATCAACGGTTAGTTCTCTTTTTTATCCATACGCTTAAAGATTAATTCGTATCCATCGCTTCCGTAGTTTAAAGAGTGGTTTACTCTGGAAATGGTAGCGGTGGATGCGCCGGTTTTCTCGGCAATTTCAAGATATGTCTTTTTCTCTTTCAGCATGCGGGCAACCGCGAATCGCTGAGACAGTGCCAGAAGTTCGTTCACGGTACACAAATCCTCAAAAAAGTTGTAGCATTCTTCTTTGCTTTCGAGACATAAAACAGCATCAAAAAGCTGATCGACGGCAGCAGTTTTTAATTTGTTGTTCATGATTTTATCCTCCGAATATCATCACACTGTGAAGCATTCACGCTTTAAAATTTTCACGCTTTAATACTTTAACACGCGAATATATTATAACATCCCGGAAGCGATACGTAAAGGGCGTTTTTTGGGGTACATTTGGTTTACAAGGAGAGGATAATCGACTATAATATTATGGAATGTGTATTACAGACGGGGGAAAGGGGTTATTAGTCGAATGAAGAAGGTTGTTATCATCGGAGCGGGTCCTGCCGGAATCACGGCCGGATACGAATTGGTGAAAAAATCGAAGGATTACGATGTAACCATTATGGAGGCAACCGGCGTTATCGGCGGTATTGCCAGGACCGTAAATCACAACGGCAATTTGATGGATCTGGGTGGCCACCGTTTCTTTACGAACAGTGAAGAAGTGAAGAACTGGTGGGAAGAAATCCTGTCCAAACAGGGGCAGCCCGCAAAGGATGACCGTATTCTGAAAAGAAGCATTCCGACGGCGCCCGGCGGACCGGATCCCGAATTCGAAGATGATGTTATGCTGGTCAGAAAACGTGTCAGCAGCATCCATTACAATGACAGTTTTATCGAATATCCGGTTCGATTCAACAGCAACACCGTGAAAAGCCTCGGTTTCGGCCAGGCTGCAAAAGCCGGATTCAGCTATCTGGAAAGCTCCGTTTTCAAGAAGAAGGAAGATAATCTCGAGAATTATCTCTTAAATCATTTCGGAAAGCAGCTGTATCAGTCTTTCTTTGAAAAATACACGGAGAAACTCTGGGGACGTCATCCGTCCCAAATCAGCGCGGAGTGGGGTGCCCAGCGTCTAAAGGGGCTTTCCGTCTCCTCCATTCTCAAAGACAAATCATCAAAAAGAAAGAATCCGAATGCGCAGGAAGATGCGGAATTCGGAGAAGAATTCTTATACCCTAAATTCGGTCCCGGACAGCTTTGGGATTTGGCGGCAAGAAAATTCACCGACAACGGCGGAAGAATCCGTTTCCGTTGCAAGGTTACAGGAATCGAGACCGAGAACAATGTCATCAAGGGCGTTCGCTGCGAATTTGACGGCCAGGAGTTCTTTGAGCCTGCGGACATCATCATTTCCTCCATGCCGATCAAGGAACTGATTCTTTCCATGAAAGGTGTTCCGTTCAGTGTCGAGGACGTGGCAAAGGGACTGCCGTATCGTGACCTCGTGGTTCTTGGTATTCTGGTTCCTTCTCTGAAGATCAAGAATACTTCCAAAATCAAAACATTAAATGATATCATTCCGGAATGCTGGATTTATGTTCAGGATTCCTCTGTTAAGGTGGGAAGAATCCAGATTTATAACAACTGGTCCCCGTATCTGTTACAAAAACCCGAAGAAAACGTATGGATCGGCCTTGAGTACTGCTGTTCCGAAGGCGACTATTACTGGAACCAGAGCGATATCCAGTGGCAGAAGCTTGCGGTGGAAGAACTTGCAAAACTCGGCATTATCGAGAGCAATGTGTCTGTGCTTGATTTTAACAAGGTTATGGTTCCGAAAGCTTATCCGGCATATTTCGATTCCTATAACCGTTTTGACGAGATTAAGAATTATCTTGATAATTTCCCGAATCTGTACTGCGTCGGACGTAACGGACAGCATCGTTACAACAACATGGACCACTGCATGATGACGTCCTTTGAAACGGTAAAAACCATTCTTGCGGGAAAAACCGACAAGACCAAGGTCTGGGCAGTGAACCGTTCGACGGTTTCCTATCATGATTCCACATCACTTGGTGTAACACCTCCTGCGGAGCAGAGAAACAGAACGCAGGCTGCGAATGTAGCAAACGGAGCAACCATGGCACCCAATGCGGATCTGGCAGCAGCATCTGCGATGGCAAAAGAGAATGCAAAATACGGTCCGATGATGTCCATTCGCGACCGTTTGAGTCTGCGCAGCATGCGCAAACCCAAAACAAACACGGTCAATTATGCGTTGCTTGATGAAAGCAGTGATTCCAACGAGCGCAATTCGTATCGGAATGCAAACGTTCCGATTCGTTCGAATTATCAGGCACCGGCGGCAGAGGATATTTCCGAGCCGAAACAGCAGTTCAGACGTAAGCCCAGCGGTGTGCATTCCGACAAGACGATGCCGGAGAATACGTATGTGGTTAATTCCGCACCTGTGAAGAAGGAAACCGTATTTTCAACTGCGAGCACGTTTGCGGAACCTGTTGTACCTGCAGCACCGGCAGCACCTGTTGCAGAAGAACCGGTAGTGGCGGCAGTACCTGTAATGGAAGAATCTGTGGCAGCGCCTGTTATTGAAGAACCCGTGGCAGCAGCACCTGTTATCGAAGAACCCGTGGCAGCAGCACCTGTTTTCGAAGAACCCGTGGCAGCAGCACCTGTTATCGAAGAACCCGCTCCTGTATTTGAGCCGGTATCCTGGCTTGGTATGGGCGATGTTTCGAGGGGACCTGCCGAGGAGCCTGTTGCAGAGGAAGCAGTTATTGCCGAGCCTGTCATTGAAGAAGCTCCGGTGGAAGAGGCAGTCATCGAAGAAGCTCCTGCAGAAGAGCCTGTAGCGGAAGAAACTTATGCAGAGCCTGTAGTTGAAGAAACCTATGCAGAACCTGTTGCGGAAAAAGCAGTTGTTGAAGAAGAAGCAGCTATTGAAGAAGCAGTTATCGAAGAAGCTTCTGCAGAAGAACCTGTAGCGGAAGAAACTTATGCAGAGCCTGTAGTTGAAGAAACCTATGCAGAACTTGTTGCGGAAGAAGCAGTTGTTGAAGAAGCAGCTATTGAAGAAGCAGTTATCGAAGAAGCTCCTGCAGAAGAACCTGTAGCAGAAGAGGCATATGCAGAACCGGTTGCAGAGGAAGCTGTTATTCACGAGCCTGTCATTGAAGAAACACCGGTGGAAGAACCTGTAGCGGAAGAAACATATGCAGAGCCTGTTGTTGAGGAAGTTCCTGCAGAAGAGCCCGTAGCAGAAGAGGCATACGCAGAACCTGTCGCGGAAGAACCTGTGAGTGCCGTATATCCCGAACCTTCTTACGATGAGAACGGAACTCCGTTCTATTATGACGAGAACGGCACACCGTACTATCTCGACGAGAACGGGAATGCCATCTATTATGATGAGAACGGCAATCAGATTTTCTATGACGAAAACGGAAGTCCGTACTTCTATGATGAAAACGGCACTCCGGTTTATTATGACGAAAACGGAAATCCGATCTACTATGATGAAAACGGAAATCAGATTTTCTATGATGAGGCAGGGATTCCGTTCTATTATGATGAAAACGGCACTCCGCTTTATTATGAAAATACAACGGAAGCGGCAACCGCGACGGCAGCGGATGAGCCGACCGTATTTACTCCGAGATATTTCCATGAAGAGCCTGTTTATGATGAGGCAACAGGAACCTTTATTTCCGCGGATGAGTATGCAGCTTACAGCTCCAGAAATGAAGAGTATGATTCCTTCGGCGGCGGAAATTATGCAGACGGTTATGAAACCTACGAGCAGTCTGCCGATGATGAGGGAGTATACAATGTTGACGAAGTAAACGGAAAAGAAGAGGCACCGAAGGTAATTCAGGACGGCGCCGTACTGAAGACAAACGATTTCGGAAATCTCTTTGCCATGCCGACCGAAGAGGAGACCAAGAGAAAACATTCGAATGTGGATATGCCTTTTATTCCGGTAGCTCCTACGATTACAATCGGCGGAAAGAAAGAGGAGAAGAAGGAATTCTTAAACCAGACCGGTGCGGCAGCTACCATGGAACGCATCGAGAAGGTGATGAAGACCGAAATCAATATCCGCCCGAAGAAAGAGGAAGAACCTGTCGAAACGGTTCCGGTAGTCAGCGTTCCGAAGCCGACATACAAGAAGGCAACCGGTGTATTTACTCCGAAGCCGATGACGGAAGAAGAAAAGAAGAAGATCGAGGAAGAAGAAAAGGCAAAACGTCCGATTGCTCCTTCCATGGAATTCAAGCCGAAGCCCGAAGAACCGAAGGTCGAGGAAAAGAAATCAATAAAGAAGCCGAGAAGAAAGAACTTTGTAAAACCCGATGCACCGTTGTATTCCGACTGGGATGCGTTAAATGCAAAGACGCTTCGTGAGATTCCCGAGATGGAGGAAAAGAAGGAAGAAACTCCGGTTATCCGTGTGGAGAAGAGCGATCTTCCTACCTACGATATTTATGCAAGCATGTCTTATGACGGCCGAAAGGATCAGTATGAAGAGCCTGAGGTAAGCGCGGAAGATACCATTGCAGCATCGGTTCAGGCCGCAGTGGAGAAGGAAGCAAGGGCAAAAGAAATTGCAGAGGAACGTCTTGCAAGAGCAACCCAGGCAGCCATCGAAGCAGCGAAGGAAGAGCAGGTGGCGGAAAGTGCCGCAGTTGAGAACTCTGTAATTGAGAGTACGAATGCAGCGGAAGAAGTAAAAGCAGCCGCTGAAACAAAAACGGCAGAGGAAACAAAGACAACCGAAAATGCAAGCGAGGAAAGAAAGTCCACTGCACCCAACATCAATAATGTGGAAAGCATTGAACCGGTTTCCGTTGAAATTAAACAGCCTGAAACCAAGGCACCTGTAAAACATGTAAATCTTACGGATATCGAAGTTCCGAAGGATCTGTTTGCAAATGCCAAAGTTATTGCCGTAATCAAAAACGGTGTGAAGACGAATACTGCAGACGGAAAGCAGGCAGAGGAACAGCAGCCTGTTAAGAAGTCTATCCAGAAGTATACATCCGACTTCGAAACAACTACCGTGAAGTCGATTCGTAAACTTCGTGCAATGAGACAGGAAAAGGCAATTCAGGATATTACCAGAATGCTGGAAGGTACCGACGAAAGAAGAGTGGTACAACCAAGACCCAAGGCAGCAGCGCCCGCAGAGCCGGTTGAAACTGCGCCGGTTATTGAAACTACACCTGTAGTAGAAAAACCGGTAATGAGTGCACCTGCCGTTGAAACGCCTGTAGCGGATATTCCTGCAGC
>DLBG01000085.1:8663-12271 GCA_002494135.1 Lachnospiraceae bacterium UBA7027 | reverse complement strand
AAGCCCCTGTGGCTGAGACTTTCACAGAACCTGTTCCGGCATATGAAGCACCGGCTGTTGAACCCGCACCCGTACAGGAGGAGGAATCGTCCTTTATTCATCTTGATCTTCGATTAAAAGACGGTTCTCATCGTGTTGTGGAAGAGATGCTTCCTAAAATGGAAGAGCTGAAGGGTGAAGCATCTGCAGTAGAAGAAACTCCTGCAGTTGAAGAGATTTCTGTGGTAGAAGAAACTCCTATAGTTGAAGAGATTCCTGTGGTAGAAGAAACACCTGCAGTTGAAGAGATTCCCGTGGTAGAAGAAACTCCTATAGTTGAAGAGATTCCTGCAGTCGAAGAGATTCCTGCAGTTGAAGAAACACCGGCAGCAGAAGCCGCTGCGGAAACCCCTGCAACAGGCGATGCGCCTGCGGTACCTGCCGAAGAAGCTCCGAAACCGAAGAGAACGTACAGAAAGAGAACTCCGAAGGCAGAAAGTACAGAAGGTGCTACCGATACGGCAGCTTCTGCAGAGGGAACAACTGCAGAAGAAGCACCGAAGCCGAAGAGAACCTATAAAAAGAGAACGCCGAAAGCAGAGAGCACAGAAGGCGCAACCGATACCGCAGTTTCCGCGGAAGGAGCGGCAGAAGAAGCACCGAAGCCGAAGAGAACCTACAGAAAGAGAACTCCGAAGGCAGACTTAGAAACCTCAACGGACAGCAAAGCGGAGTCTGTTTCCATGGAGGGCGCAACCGGTGTTCAGATGAGTCTGACAGATGAGAACGGGATTACCGTAGCGGCCGAACCGGTTAAGAAACCAAGAAAGCCCAGAGCAAAGAAAACTGCGGTAACAGAAACCGAAACATCGACTACGGAAGCAGGAAATACGGAGAGTGAATCATGAATCAGATTATTTTAGTAGATGAAATCGGATATCTTCCGAATGACCCGAAGCGTGCAGTTTACCGCGGAGAGAATGAGACGGAGTTTTCCATAATTTCAGCTTCCGACGGCAGAGAAGTGTATCATGGCGTATCCGGCAGAGAGTATGTGACGGCAGCGGCAGATGAGAAGAACCGGATTCTGAATTTTGATGCCGTAACGGAAGAAGGCGAATACTATATCAAAGCAGGCGATGAGGTAAGCGCTACGTTTTCGATTAAGGAATGGGTTTACCGTGACGCCATGGGCGCCATGCTGAAATTCTTTTATCTGCAGCGTTGCGGAACGGAACTTTCGCAGGAGCATGCAGGAATTTATGCGCATCCGATCTGCCACGATACCGACGCCCGCATTTACGGAACGGATCAATTCATTGATGTAAAAGGCGGATGGCATGATGCAGGTGATTTTGGACGTTATGTTGTTCCTGCAGCGGTAACCCTTGCAGATTTATTCCTTGCAATTGAATTGGATCCCGGCCTTTTGAAATTTGATTTCGACATCCCTGTGGATAATCCCGATCTGGGAGCGCTTCTTTCGGAAATCAAATATGAAATCGACTGGATGTTAAAGATGCAGAATCCCGAAACGGGAGAGGTGTATCATAAAGTAACCTGCTCCGGTTTCTGCGGATTCTTTATGCCGGAAGAGGAGAAGGAGGAACTGGTAGTTTCGCCGGCTTCCTATGCCGCAACACTTGATTTTGCGGCAGCTCTTGCGATGGCCGTAAAATTTTACGAACCTCATGACAAAGCTTATGCCGAAATTCTTGCAGATGCTTCGAAAAAGGCTTTTGAAGCAGGCTTGAAAATGGAGGCGAAGGGATTTCATAATCCGGAAGGAGTTGTTACCGGCGAGTACGGTGACGAGTGTGTGGAGGATGAACTTTACTGGGCCAGCGCGGAAATGTACCGTGCTTTCGGTGAAGAAAGGTATCGTACGATTTTTGATGATATGGCTTACAAACATATTTCCCACGGCTACGGCTGGGAAGATGTTTACAGTTTCGGAAACATTGCCTACATTCTTTCTTCCTATCCGGTGGATGAGACGTTAAAAAATATTATTATTTCCGCAATCGATGCGAAGGCGGACTCGCTGATGTATCTTTGCAGAAGTAACGGATACAACGTTTCCTTCAACGAAAGAAGTTTTATCTGGGGAAGCAATATGTATCTGATTCAGAATGCTTCGCATCTGTTTACCGCATATTATTTTACAAAGAAAGAGGAATATCTGGAGGCTTCAAAGGAGCATGTACATTACATTTTCGGAAAGAATCCCTGCAATGTCTGCTTCTTAACCGGATTTGGATCGAATCGCGTATTGAATCCCCATCACAGACCTTCGGCGGCAAAGGGCAAAGCAATGCCCGGTATGGTAATCGGCGGACCGGACAGCGAACTTCAGGATCCGACGGCAGAGAAGTACTTACAGGGTCAGCCGGCAGCAAAATGCTATGTGGACGAGCTGCTCAGCTATTCCACGAACGAAATCACGCTTTACTGGAATTCGGCCATGATTCTTATGCTTGCACAGTTTGTTGTACTGCCGTAAGAAAGCGGTAAAGCAGGACAAAAAAACGCAAATAAAAAACCTCTTCGACATGACGGTATCGAAGAGGTTTTATTTTACCTGTTTGTAATTCGTTTCCGAAAGACTATTCCATCTTGTTTACAGCAAGATTAAGACGGGAAATCTTTCTGGAAGCATAGTTTTTATGATAAACGCCCTTTGTGGTTGCCTTATCAATCGTGCTGGTGGCAGCAAGTAAAGCAGCTTTAGCAGCTTCTTTATCGTTTGCATCGATAGCAGCGTAAACCTTCTTTACAGCGGTTTTAACGCCGGAACGGATTGCTTTGTTACGATCTGCCTTGGTCTGATTAACAAGGATTCTTTTCTTCGCAGATTTGATATTAGCCAATGCTTTTCACCTCCATTGTTATTTGGTTTCATTGCATTAAAGCCGGACACGGACGTTTTTAATGCACACATACGAAGTATATTTTATTCATGAAGCCGGAATTTGTCAAGGGCTTAGCGGAAGTTGTGTATAGAAAAGAGTACAAAACGAATCTTGAACACCCCGGAACGCGGATGATAAAATGTACCTTGGAATTATGAAAAGAGATTCAGGGGAAAGGAAAAACCGAGAATGAACATCTATGTGGATTATGATGATTGCCTTTGCGAGACGGCTCGTTTTTTCTCCATGCTTTTAAAAGATCTGTATAAAAAAAGCGTTCCGTATGATCGGATTCAGTTTTTTAATTTAAAACAGTCATTTTCCTTAACGGAAGAAGAGTATGAGAGAATCATGAAGATTGGTCACGAGCCTCAGAACCTTTTATCTTACGAGGCAACGCCCGGCGCGAAAGAAACAATCAATGCTTGGGCGGATGCCGGACATGAAGTGTTTATTATTACAGGGCGACCGTTCAGCTGCTTTGATGCATCCAGAGAATGGCTGGACCGTAACGGATTTGAACGGGTAAAACTCTATTGCCTGAATAAATACGGACGGGACAGTTTTATAAAAAACAGCGATTTTAATCTGGAACTGGAAGATTACTATAAAATTCATTTTGATTATGCGGTGGAGGATTCGCCGGAAGCATTTCGTTTCTTAACACATTTACCGGATTTAAAGGTTTTGGTATATGACAGGCCGTGGAACCGGGAA
>DLBG01000085.1:0-8494 GCA_002494135.1 Lachnospiraceae bacterium UBA7027 | reverse complement strand
GCCCACTAACCCCGTCCCCCTGGTTCATATTGTGTGATGAGGGGGAAATGTGATAAAATAGAATGTCTATTTAGAAGAAATTCGGGAGTATTAAAAATGGATCAGTCGAAAATCAGAAATTTCTGCATCGTGGCGCATATCGATCACGGCAAATCCACGCTGGCAGACCGGATTATTGAGAAAACAGGACTTCTGACCAGCCGCGAGATGCAGGCACAGGTTCTCGATAATATGGATTTGGAGAGGGAACGCGGAATCACAATCAAATCCCAGGCCGTAAGGACCATTTATAAAGCTAAGAACGGGGAAGAGTATATTTTTAATCTGATAGATACACCGGGACATGTGGATTTTAATTACGAAGTCAGCCGTTCCTTAGCAGCCTGTGACGGAGCGATTCTTGTCGTGGATGCGGCGCAGGGCATCGAGGCACAGACGCTTGCCAATGTCTATCTGGCCCTGGATCACGATCTGGATGTATTTCCGGTAATTAATAAAATTGACTTACCCTCGGCGGAGCCGGAGCGCGTAATCGAAGAAATCGAGGACGTGATCGGGATTGAAGCGCAGGGCTGCCCTTTGATTTCCGCAAAGAACGGAATCGGAATCGACGATGTGCTCGAAGCCATTGTGGAGAAAATCCCCGCACCGAAGGGAGATCCCAATGCTCCTTTAAAAGCGCTGATTTTTGACTCTTTGTACGATTCCTACCGCGGCGTTATCGTTTTCATGCGAATTATGGAAGGTACCATACGCAAAGGAAGTACCGTTCTTATGATGGCGACGAAAGCCAAAGCGGAAGTCGTGGAAGTCGGCTATTTCGGTGCCGGTCAGTTTATTCCCTGTGATGAATTATCGGCAGGAATGGTGGGCTACTTCACGGCATCGATAAAAAATGTACGCGACACGGCGGTCGGCGATACCGTAACGGACGCGTACAATCCCTGCACGGAAGCGCTTCCAGGATACAAAAAAGTACAGTCGATGGTTTACTGCGGAGTTTATCCTGCCGACGGCGCCAAGTATCCGGACCTTCGCGATGCGCTCGAAAAACTGCAGCTAAACGACGCGTCCTTAAATTATGAACCGGAGACATCCATTGCACTTGGATTCGGTTTCCGGTGCGGCTTTTTGGGCCTTCTTCATCTGGAGATTGTACAGGAGAGACTGGAACGGGAATATAATCTGGACCTCGTCACCACCGCACCCGGCGTTATTTACAAGGTGCATAAAACCGACGGAACCGTGATTGACTTAACCAATCCTTCCAATCTGCCGGATCCTTCGGAAATTGATTTTATGGAAGAACCGGTGGTCAGCGCCGAGATTATGTTAACCACAGAATACATCGGATCCATCATGGAACTCTGTCAGGAAAGGCGCGGCCGCTACCTTGGCATGGAATACATGGAGGAGACGAGAGCACTTTTAAAATACGAGCTTCCGTTAAATGAAATCATTTACGATTTCTTCGATGCGTTAAAATCGAGATCACGCGGATACGCATCCTTCGATTATGATTTAAAAGGATATGAGCAGTCCGATCTTGTAAAACTCGATATTCTTGTCAACCACGAGGAAGTGGATGCACTTTCGTTTATCGTCCACAAGGATACGGCGTACGAGCGCGGAAGGAAGATGTGTGAGAAACTGAAGGAAGAGATCCCGAGACACTTATTTGAAATCCCGATTCAGGCGGCGGTCGGAGGTAAAATTATTGCCCGCGAGACGGTCAAGGCATACCGCAAAGACGTGCTTGCCAAGTGTTACGGCGGTGACATTACCCGAAAGAAAAAACTTCTGGAGAAACAGAAAGAGGGTAAGAAACGTATGCGTCAGGTCGGAAATGTGGAGATTCCGCAGGATGCATTTATGTCCGTGCTGAAACTGGACGAAGGAAAATAAGAGCAGATTATGGAACACGGCAGAGAACTTGCAGTCTATATTCATTTACCGTTTTGTGTTCGTAAATGCCTGTATTGTGATTTTATATCCGGACCGTACAAAGAAGAAGTTAGAAAAAGTTATGTAAACAAACTGCTTTGGGAAATCGATTCTTTCTTTTCAGAGATACAGGACGAAAGTATTGAAATTACTTCGGTTTTTTTCGGCGGCGGAACTCCTTCGATTCTCCCGGCAACAGAAATTGAAAGAATTTTATGTAAACTAAAAGAACATGCGCGGTTTAAAAATCCGGAGATTACGATTGAAGTGAACCCGGGAACCGTGGCATCGTTTTCAAAATATCTCGAAATCGGAATCAACCGCTTAAGCATCGGCATGCAGAGTACTTCCGACGAAGAGTTAAAGATTCTCGGCAGAATTCATACGTATGAGCAGTTTTTAACGACACTGGAGCTTGCAAAGGCGGCAGGTTTTAAAAATATCAATGCGGATGTCATGTATGCGATTCCGGGGCAGGATTATGCTTCTTTTGAAAAGACGTTAACCGCGTGTGCAAATCTTGATTTGACACATATTTCCGCATACAGTCTGATTGTGGAAGAGGGTACTCCTTTTTACGGGATGGATTTAGACCTTCCGTCCGAGGAAGAAGAAAGACGCATGTACAGGGGTGTTGCACGGATTCTGGCACAGTACGGATATAAGCAGTACGAGATTTCGAACTATGCAGTACCGGGCTATGAATGCAGGCACAATATCGCATACTGGACGGGGAAGGAATACGCGGGATTCGGAATCGCCGCAGCATCCTTAATCGAAAACCGCAGATATACGAATACGAAATCGATGGAAGACTATCTTAAGACCAAAGATTACGCGGAACTTAAAAATCTTCGTACCGATTGCGAGATTTTAGGTCCGAGGGAGCGCATGGCGGAGACCGTGATTCTGGGACTCCGTATGAATAAGGGCGTCGGTGACGGTGCTTTTTATGACAGATTCGGACAGCATTTAAACGAGGTCTACGGGGAAGCGATTTTAAAACATAAGAATGAAGGTCTGCTTAAGGTTTCCGGGAACGGAAGCATTGCGCTTACTGCAAGAGGCAGGGATTTAAGCAATTATGTCATGGCGGACTTTTTATAAAATACGGGAAGAGTCGGTTAAAGCAGAATGAAGATTACAGCAAACAGACTGGACAGAGGTTTTGAAAGATATCAAAAAGAGTTCGAAGAAGCGGCAGTTGGCGTTCTTCGCTCGGGCTGGTATATCCTCGGTCCTTCTGTGGAAAAATTTGAACGGGAATTTGCCGAATACACCGGTGCGGATTATGCGGTCGGTGTTGCAAGCGGGCTGGATGCGCTGATTCTGGCATTCCGCGTTCTCGGAATCAAAGAAGGGGATGAAGTCATCGTTCCCGCGAATACCTATATCGCAAGTGTGATGGGAGTAACCGTTAACGGTGCAACGCCTGTTTTCGTGGAACCGGATGAATTTCACAACATCGATGCTTCCAAAATGGAAGCGGCCGTTACAGAGAAGACGAAGGCGGTATTAGCCGTACATCTGTACGGACAGGCCTGCCGGATGGACCGGATTTCGGAGATATGTAAGAAACACGGACTGAAACTGGTGGAGGACTGTGCCCAGTCGCACGGTGCGAAATTCAACGGACAGATGACCGGAACCTTCGGAGAAATCGGGTGTTTTTCCTTCTATCCTTCGAAGAATTTAGGCGCATTCGGAGACGGGGGCGCTATCGTAACAAATGACGAAAAAATCGCATCCGACATTAAAATGCTTCGAAATTACGGCAGCAGAAAGCGTTACTATTTCGAGGAAGTCGGCATGAATTCAAGACTCGATGAAATGCAGGCAGCCCTTTTGTCCGTAAGATTAAAGCATTTGGATGAATTAAACGAAGAAAGAACCAAACTTGCGAACCGTTATCTGAAGGGAATCAATAATCCCAAAATCACCCTTCCCGCCATCCGGCAGAATGCAACTGCCGTCTGGCATCAGTTTGTGATTACAACAGGACAGAGGGATGAATTGATCGAATATCTGAAAGAGAAAGAAATCGGCAGCATCATTCATTATCCGATTCCTCCGCATCTTTCGGAATGCTATCGGCATCTCGGTTTCAAAAAAGGAGATTATCCGATTACGGAAAAAGATGCGGATGAAGTGCTCTCGCTGCCGTTTTATAACGGAATGACGGAAACGGAGCAGGACTATGTAATCGATGCGCTGAACCGGTTTTAACTGCGTTCGTATGCCAAATGAGAGGTCCGAGGAAACGGACGGAATGCCCGGGGGGAATCAATGAAAATCGAAGAACAGATTAAAATCATAGAGTTTGCGGATTTCGGTGATGAGAGAGGAAATCTTGTTGTCATCGAAGGAGACGGAATGGATATTCCGTTTGATATAAAAAGGGTATTTTATATCTACGGTTCCGATTCGGAAGTGGTAAGAGGCAGCCATGCGAACCGGGAGTCGGAATTTCTTCTGGTCAATGTAAGCGGAACCAGCAAGGTGCGCGTGGACAACGGATCGGAAGAGATGATTGTCGAACTGAACAGGCCCAGAATGGGACTGTATATTCCGTCCATGCTTTGGAAAGATATGTATGATTTCTCTGCGGATTCGGTGCTTTTGGTTCTTTCAAGCAGGCATTATGACGGAAACGAATACATCCGCGATTACGAGGAATATCTGAAGGAAATAGGAAAGCAGGATTAAAATGAGCAAACTATCAATCATCATACCGGTTTATTATAACGAGGACACCTTAATGGATCTGTACAGGGACATGAAGGAAAAGATTTTTCCGTCTGTTCCGGACTATGAAATCGTTATGGTGGATGACGGCTCAGGCGACAATTCCTGGGGAGTCATGAATGAAATCCGGGATCTGGACGAGCATGTAAAACTTGTAAAACTGTCGAGAAACTTTGGTGAGCATGCGGCACTTCTGGCCGGTTTCTCCGTATGTACCGGAGACTGTGCGGTGACGAAACAGGCGGATTTGCAGGAGGATTCCACACTGATTCTCGAGATGTTTGAAAGCTGGAAGAAGGGCAACAAGGTCGTTCTGGCTATCCGCAGATCGAGAGATGAAAACTTCGTCAAGGTATTTTTTGCAAACCGTTATTATGCGATGGTCAGAAGATTCGTAAATAAGGAAATGCCGAGCGGCGGATGCGACTGCTACTTAATCGACAGAAGAGTGATTGAAGTCATCGAGCGGCTTGATGAAAAAAATTCCTCTCTGACGCTGCAGGTGATGTGGTCCGGTTTTAAAACCGACAAGGTATATTTTGACCGCAAAGACAGGGAAAAAGGAAAATCGAGATGGACGCTTTCCAAAAAACTCCGTCTTGTTATGGATACGATGATCAGTTTTTCCAATGCACCGATCAAATTCATGATTGTGGTGGGAACAATTTTCGATCTCTTTGCGCTCGGGCTTTTTGTTTCGGTGCTGGTGGAATATTTTACAAAGGGTGTTCCGGTCGCAGGCTGGGCATCTTTAATGAGTGTTGTTCTTTTGTCTGCGGGACTGATTCTTATGATGATCGGAATTCTGGGCGAGTATCTCTGGCGTGTGCTGGATGCGGCGAGAAACAGGCCGGTATTCATTATCGATGAGGTCTTTAAGGAACGTGCGGCCATGAATCCGGATTCCACGGAAATGCGGGAAAAAGAGTGATGGAAAATACCGGAAAAAAGAAACAATGGAATATTCTCCTTACGGTTCTTTTTCTCTTAAGCGGACTTGCGGCCATCAAGCTGATTTTCCTTGATTACACCATGGACGAAGAGTACCAGATTGTGATGGCATACAGGAATCTTCGCGGAGATGCGATTTTCGGGCAGATGTGGGAGCCTCACCAGACATCTGCTTTTCTATGTATCGGCATCATGTTCATCTGGCATCTGATTACCGGCACTTATACGGGGGTGGTAATCGTTCTTCGAATTGTTACGACTCTGATTCAGGCCGGGCTTTCTTTCTGGCTTTATCGGGTATTGGAAAAGAAATCCGACAAAAAGGAAGCGGCGCTTCTTGCAATTCTTTATTTTAATTCCGTTCCGAAATTAATCGAAATACCGGAATTTTCCAACATGCAGCTCTGGTTTTTTACCGTCATGGTGCTTTCGCTGATGCAGTATTATTACACGCACAAAGACCGCACCGGGAAGGTTTTTTTCTTGATTCTTTCCTCCGTCGGCATGGCGCTTGAGGTATTGAGTTATCCTTCCATGCTTGTTTTGTTCCCGGTTACGATCGGCTATATTCTTTTTAAATCAAAGAAAAACCGCCTCCGTGACGCTGCCCTTTTTATCGCAACGGATGTGGCGGCAGCAGGAGTGTGGCTCTTAATTGTAGTGCCGCGAATCGGATTTACGACACTGATTCAAAATGTAAAAAACATGCTCGCCTTTGACCTGACGCATGATTTATCCGGTTCCACGGACGGCAAATTCACAGGAAGCATCCAGTATCTCTGGCAGACGGCATTATTGCTTGCAGGAATCTGTGCGGTTGCAGCCATTCTTTTCCTTTGTCTTAAAAAGGTCAGAAACAAATTTGAGAAAAAAGCCGGCGGCATTTTTTATGCCTGTCTTGTAATTCTGATTTCGGACCTGGTACAGTGCTTTTATTGGTTTGTTCTGCGCAAAGGATACGAATATCCGCAGATTCATCTTTTGGTACTGGTGCTTTGTACAATAATAGTTATGTCAACCTTTTTCGAAGACCGGGAATTCCGTGAAAAAATCCGTCCGTACATGTACGGTTTTACGGGGTCCGTCATTTCGGTACTCGCGGTCTTTTATATCAGCGACCTGCAGTTTTACAACGCGATTCCGCACGGAATGCTGGGCGTGGTATTTTCCCTGCCGGTTCTCGCAATTGCGATAAAAAGCCTGACGGGAGAGAAGGGAAGGAAATTAATCCATGTTCTTTTTCTCGGAATGATTTTAACGGCGATGCTCGGAAAAGGTCTTACCTTCAAGGCGGGAAGAGAGCTTACCGGGCTTTTCGATATCAGGGGTATCATGAAGGAAGGTCCCGCGAAAGGCATCCTTTCCGATTACATGAACTGCTACATTTACAATGCGGATTATGCCGATTTTAAAGCTTATGTGAAGGAAGATGACAAGGTACTGATTGTTACAAACATGGTCTTTGCACCGGGTACCACGCCTTATCTGTTTTCGGAAAACGAAATCTGTCATTTTTCCATTGTGGATCCGACATCCTATGACGAACGACTGTTGAAATACTGGGAACTTTATCCCGAAAAACAGCCGGATGTAATCGTTGTGGACTGCTGGTACGGAAATCTGCAGGAAGACCCCGAAAACTGGATTATGCAGTATATCGAAAACGATTTCGGTTACACCTCGTCGACGGATGGAAGCTATATCCGCGTTTACAGGCGGGATAAATAAAACGGAACAGTAACGGTGAAAGAGAAAAATACGGCAAATGAAAAAAAGAATACCGGTGAGGGGATAAAAAAGAGCATATTCCAGGTGATTAAATTCCTTCTTGTCGGAGTGTCGAATACCTTAATCAGCGAGGGAATTTATGCGCTTCTGTGTCTGATAGGAGCACATTATCTGCTGGCAAGTTTCATCGGATTTACGGTCAGCATCATCACCGCATATCTGCTGAGCAGCAAATTCGTTTTTAAAGAGGACGGTACCAGACAGAAACGCGTCTGGTGGAAGGTTCTGTTAAAGACCTATCTGGCGTATGCACTGGGGTTTGCTTTAAATCTCGGCCTTCTGACATTGTGGATGGAAGGAATCGGTCTGGAGTACCGGATCGGTCCGGTTATGACTTTTTTAAAGAATATCGGAATCACCGGCCTGACCGCCCACGTGGTGGCGGAACTGATTGCGGAAGCCGTCAATCTCTTTATAGTAACACCTGTGAATTTTATATTAAATAAATACTGGGCATACAGGCAAAAGCCGAAGGAGAATGCCGAATCGGACATAAAATCCCGGGAAGAGGGGAAGACGAAAAACGAATGAAAACCTCTTGAAAGAAAGAGGTGTTAACGGTATAATAAAATGTGCGGTTTGGGAAACCGTACCGATGAAAACCATCATCGTAAATACAGCAAAAAATATATGCAAAGGGGACAGTAATTATGCCTAGAATTGAAGAGATTTTACAGGTTTCCATGGATGCAAGAGCATCCGATATCCATTTAACAGCAGGTCTTCCTCCGAAGATGCGTGTTAACGGTCATCTTTTAAATATGGATTTCCCGGTACTGAAGCCGGAAGACACCATGGAAATCGTTAGACAGATTATGACGGACCATCAGAGAGCAATGTTCGAGGAACGCGGTGAGCTGGATATGTCCTTCGCGGTTACCAACCTGGGACGTTACCGTGTAAATGTTTTCCGTCAGAGAGGTTCTGTAGCAATGGCAATGCGTGCCGTTAATACAGTTATTCCTTCACCCGCACAGCTGGGTGTTCCCAATGCCGTAGTTGATTTGTATAACAGAAAGCGTGGTCTGGTTCTGGTTACCGGTCCTACCGGTTCCGGTAAGTCAAC
>DLBG01000012.1 GCA_002494135.1 Lachnospiraceae bacterium UBA7027 | reverse complement strand
GAGGAATTCAAGGGAACCGGCAACATGGAAATGGTTCTGGACCGTAAACTTTCCGAAAAAAGAGTGTTCCCTGCTATCGATATTCCAAAATCCGGTACCAGAAGAGAAGATCTGCTTCTTACTCCCGATGAACTTGAGGCCATTAACATCATGCGAAAGGCCTTCAACGGCATGAAACCCGAAGAGGCGGCGGACAAAGTCATCGATTTGTTCTCAAGAACCCGCAATAACCGTGAATTTGTGGAGATGTTAAAAAAGACCAAATGGCTGTAAAATTTATGCTTGCACTGCTTGAATCGTCATGCTATAATAAACAAGCTGTCGAAAAAGCAAATATGGTTTTAATATATAGAGAGGTGAAATGAAATGAGAGAAGGAATCCATCCTGAATATTATCAGGCAACCGTTACCTGCAACTGCGGTAATACATTCGTAACCGGTTCTACCAAGAAAGAAATTCACGTAGAAGTTTGCTCCAAGTGCCATTCATTCTACACCGGTCAGCAGAAGGCTGCAGCCGCAAGAGGACGTATTGATAAGTTCAACAAGAAGTACGGCGTAGAAAGCAAATAAGAAAAAACAAGGTTGGAGCGAAACGGCTTCAGCCTTTTTTCGTTATCGGTATTGGATAAAGGAACCCGTTAATGGCCAAATCAAAGAAGAAAAAAAGAAAAGTTAAATATTCCGGAATCGGCGGACAGGCCGTTATGGAAGGAATCATGATGCGCGGATCCGACCGCTATGCGGTTGCGGTCAGAAAGCCCAACAAGCAGATTGAGGTGGTGACCGGAGACTGCAAGAGCGGCAACGTGGAGAAGGGAATTATGAAAATTCCTTTCCTCCGGGGCATTGTGGCTTTCATCGACTCCCTGGAGCTCGGTATGAAGACGCTTACCATTTCCGCGGATTTCTATGAGGAAGAAGAGGAAGAAGAAACCAAATTTGACCGTTTCATGACGAAGCTTTTCGGAAACAAGGCCGAGAGCATTATGACCGGTTTTACGATTTTACTCGCCATTCTGATGGCGGTAGGTCTTTTCTTCGTGGCACCCGCCCTCCTTACGCATTTTGTACTGGAGCGTTTTATTGCAAACGCTTCCTTAATTGCGATTGCCGAAGGACTGATCCGGATTTTCATTTTCATCGGATATATTCTGGTAATTTCCTTATCCAAGGAGATTCGCAGGACCTTTATGTATCACGGAGCGGAACATAAGTGCATCAACTGCGTGGAAAGCGGCAAGGCGCTGAACGTCAAGAACGTAATGCGTTCGTCCCGCCGTCACAGAAGATGCGGAACAAGCTTTATTCTGTTCATCATGATGATTTCCATCGTGCTGTTCTTCTTCATCCGTGTGGACTCCGCAATTCTGCGTCTGGGTCTGCGTATTCTTTTGATTCCCGTAATTGCGGGCATTTCATATGAAGTTCTGCGTCTGATGGGACGTTACGATAACTGGCTGACCAGAATTTTAAGCGCACCCGGACTTTTGTTCCAGTCCCTTACCACCAAAGAGCCTTCCGAGGATATGGTGGAAGTGGCAATCCGTGCGGTTGAGGCGGTTTTTGACTGGCAGCAGTATTTGAAAGAAAACTTCGACTACGTTCCTTCCGGTGATGAAATCGGATGGCTTGATGACGAAGACGAGGAAATGGATACAAAGACCATGGAAGCACTGATGGCGGATGTGGAATCCGACAGCCGTGATGCACATGCCGAACTGCGCTTCATGGAAGAGGATGAGTCGGCAGACAACGACGAGGATTAGCATGACATATGGTGATTGTTACAAGGAGGCGGTAAGGCTCCTTGCGGACAACGGAGTAAGAGAAGCCGGGCTGGATGCAAGGCTTCTTTTGGAATCTGTCTGTGGGACCGACCGCAATACGCTCTTAGCCCACCCCGAACGGGAAGTAAGCGCCGAAGAGAAAGCGCGTTTCGATGCCTTGGTGCAAAGACGCTGCAAGCGGGAACCCCTGCAGTATATAACAAACGAACAGGAATTCATGGGTCTTACCTTCGAAACGGCTCCCTTTACGCTGATTCCGAGACAGGATACGGAGTGCCTGGTGGAAGAGGCCATGAAGGAAGTCCACGACGGGATGGCGATCCTGGATGTCTGCAGCGGAAGCGGCTGCATCCTTTTATCCTTACTAAAATACAGCAACGACTGTACGGGACTCGGCGTTGATATTGATGAAAAATCCGTGGAACTTTCCCGGAGAAATTCCGAAAAACTCGGGATTCCGGCTTCGTTTGCCGTATCCGACCTGTTTGAAAACGTAACGGGACAGTATGACATCATCGTATCGAACCCTCCGTACATTCCGTCCGCGGTAATCGACGGACTGGACCCCGAGGTTAAGGACTACGAGCCCAGAAGGGCGCTTGACGGCGGAGAGGACGGACTGGATTTTTATAAACGCTTATCGAAAGAGGCAAAGAGTCACTTAAAGAGGGGCGGATATATTTTCTTCGAAATCGGATACGATCAGAAGGATGCGGTTTTAAGGATTTTAAGAGAAGACGGATATCGCGATGCGGAATGCATTCGGGATCTGGCGGGACTTGACCGCGTGGTGAAAGCCTGGTACACACCGTAGAAAAGCCCGATATACATCGTAGATAAGAACTGCAAAGAAACAGATACAGAATTGAGGTTAAGGTATGTTTGACAAACTGGAAGATTTACTCAGAAGATACGAGGATTTGATGGTGGAACTTCAGTCCCCGGACGTTGCAAACGATGCGGCAAGATTCCGCAAATTAATGAAGGAGCAAAGCGATCTGGCTCCGCTTGTGGAAGCATATACGTCATACAAAAAGGCAAAACAGGATATCGAGGACAGCCTCTCCATGCTTGAATCCGAGTCCGATGAAGAAATGAGAGAGATGTTAAAGGAAGAACTCTCGGGTGCCAAGAAGCGTGTGGAAGAGCTTGAGCAGGAAATGAAAATCCTTCTGCTTCCGAAGGACCCGAATGATGAGAAAAACGTTATCGTGGAAATCCGCGCGGGTGCCGGCGGAGATGAAGCGGCGTTGTTTGCGGCGGAACTTTACCGCATGTATGTGCATTTCTCCGAAGCACATCACTGGAGAATCGAGACCATCAACGCGGATGAGACCGGAATCGGCGGCATGAAGGAAGTGGAATTCATGATTACCGGACAGGGCGCTTATTCCGTGATGAAATACGAAAGCGGCGTTCACCGTGTACAGCGTGTTCCTGAAACCGAATCCGGCGGAAGAATTCATACCTCCACCGCCAGCGTGGCTGTAATGCCGGAGGCGGAAGAAGTGGATGTGGAAATCAACGAAAGCGATATCCGAATCGATGTCATGCGTGCTTCGGGCTGCGGCGGACAGTGCGTCAATACCACGGACTCCGCGGTTCGTCTGACCCATTATCCGACCGGAATCGTCATTTATTCCCAGACGGAGAAATCCCAGCTTCAGAATAAGGCCAAAGCATTTGCCCTGCTGCGCGCCAAACTCTATGATCTCGAGCAGCAGAAGAAGCATGATGCGGAAGCCGAACTTCGCCGTTCCCAGGTCGGAACGGGCGACAGAAGCGAAAAGATCCGTACCTACAACTTCCCGCAGGGAAGGGTTACGGATCACAGAATCGGTCTGACTTTGTATAAACTGGATAAAATCATGAACGGAGACATCCAGGAAATCATCGATGCCTGCATTGCAGCCGATCAGGCCGCAAAGCTTGCAAAGATGAACGAATCGGAATATTAAATGTGAGACAGTGAAAGCCCGAAGGTTCCCAGTTTATCGCGGTGGTCGGTTTTGGCCATTTTACGATACTGGGTGGGCGTACAGCCGAAGTATTCGCGGAAACGCTTGTTAAAATAGCTGGCATTGTTGAAGCCGACTATGGTTGCAAGCTCGGAAATGGGAATCGGGTCTTTTAAATTTTTCTGAATTAAGTCTGCCGCTTTTAAGATGCGATAGTGCATCAGATATTCAAAGGGCGTCATATTGACCGCACGATGGAAAAGGCGGCAGCATTCGCTTTTACTTACATGGATGGAAGAGGCAATGTCTTCGAGCGTTACCTGGTCCTGATAATTCTGTTCGATAAAAACAATGGCATCCTTGATGCGGATTTCATCCGCCGTCAGGGATTTTTTTGTGACCGTTTCGCGGCTTACTTCCCTCTGTTCGGCATTCACCTTGGAAAGGAAGGTCAGAAGAAGCTGGCATAAAAGGCTCTGTGTCTGCAGTTCATAGCCGAATTCCTTTTCGAGATTCGTATAGATGATTTCGTTGATGTAGGAAATAACGGTCCGCTCCCAGCGTTCGTTCGGACGGAAAATCCGAAAACGGAAAGAGGGATCGTTCTCCACGGGACGAAGATAGGTATTCGCAAGCGCGGAATCGTGATTCGGAAAAACAAAGTCCGACGAGAAGATGACGGACATGATGACACAGCTTTTGCTTCCCACGGCGCGGATGGAGTGCATCAAATCGCGGCTTATGAAAATCGCTTCGCCTTCCTCGAGCCGGTAGGTTTTGTCACCGATATAGAATTCCGCGGCGCCTTCCTTGATTAAATCGAATTCATTCTCCGTATGCCAGTGCCAGCGCACATGTTCCATGAACATCTCATCGGGTTCGACATAGTAAACGCCCACCGGATAATCTGTATTTTCGTGTTCTACGACTTCCTGAAGGGATTCGTAAGAATTGTCAGCCATAAAAAACTCCTTTTACACATGGTGGCAGATTTCCCTATAAAACACTTATAGTATAACAATTATTGGATGGTTTCACAATTGCGGGAGTCTTTTTTTTATGTATAATAGAAAAGGTTGAACAGAAACAAGAACCGAAAGGAAGCATTCTATGAGAAAAACAAAAATTATCTGTACCATCGGTCCCGCATGCGAGAACGAGGAAACGTTAAAGAATATGTGCGAAGCCGGAATGAACGTGGCAAGACTCAATTTCTCCCACGGTACGCATGAGGAGCACTTAAAGAAAATCGAACTGGTTAAGAAAGTAAGAGACGAGCTGGGCTTACCCATTCCCATCATGCTTGATACAAAGGGTCCCGAATACCGGATCAAAACCTTCAAAAACGGCAGGGTTACTTTGGAGGAAGGTGCAGAGTTTGTTTTCACAACGGAGGATGTGGAAGGAGATGAGACACAGGTTTCCGTTAACTATCCCCACCTTTGCGAGGAACTTCAGGTCGGAGACAGAATTCTTGTAAACAACGGTCTTGTCATCTGCGAAGTAAAACGGATTGACGGCACGAAGGCAGTCTGTGAAGTAATTGCGGGCGGTGTTTTATCCGATCGCAAGAGCATGAATTTCCCCAACAAAGTGATGAAGGGAGATTACATTTCCGAACAGGACCGTTCGGACATTCTCTTCGGAATCGAGAACGACGTGGATTTTGTGGCAGCCTCCTTTGTTTCCACGAAACAGGACGTTGCGGATCTGCGTGCTCTTTTGGATGAAAACGGCGGAAAGCAGATTAATATTATCGCGAAAATAGAAAACCGCGCAGGTGTCGACAACATCGACGAAATCTGCGAAGTTGCGGACGGCATTATGGTAGCCCGCGGCGATCTCGGCGTGGAAATTCCGTTTGTGGAGGTTCCCGCCATTCAGAAATTTTTAATCCAGAAATGCAGACTTCTCGGCAAGCGTGTCATTACCGCCACCGAAATGCTCGAATCCATGATTCAGAATCCGCGTCCGACCAGAGCGGAAATCAGCGACGTGGCCAATGCGGTTTATGACGGTTCTTCTGCAATCATGCTTTCGGGAGAAACGGCTGCGGGAAAACATCCCGTGGAAGCGGTGCGCAACATGGCTGAAATCGCGGAATACACCGAGAAGCATATCGATTACAAAAAGCGTTTCCTGAATACGGAATTTAAAATTAATTCCACCCTGGATTCAATTTCCCATGCGACCTGCGCCATGGCCATCGACGTTGATGCCAAGTGCATCGTGGTAAACTCCGTATCCGGTAAGACTGCCCGCATGGTAAGCCGTTTCCGCTGCCCCTGCGACATTCTGGGAACCACCACGGACAAAAAGGTCTGGAGACAGCTCAATTTAAGCTGGGGAATTCATCCCTGCTTATGCGAAGAATATAATTCACTGGATGTCATGTTTTATCAGAACTTAAATCAGGCGAAGGAGCTCTTCGGCCTTAAAGGCGGGGATAACGTGGTACTGACCGGCGGCCAGATTAACGGCGGTTCCGGCAATACCAATACCATCAAGGTTGAGATGGTTCGTAAATAAAAAAAGTTTGTGGAGTAATCGAATGTCCTGGTTTATATTTTCTTTAATCTGTCTTCTGGGATGGGGCGGAGCGGATCTGTTTTACAAGAAGGGAACGGATCCCGAAGACAAACATTCCCATTTAAAAATCGCAGTCTGGGTCGGCCTGGTTATGGGTGTCGTTGCCCTGATTCTGCTTCCTTTTTCCGAAACCGGATTTTCACCGGCATCGTTTTTCATCAATGCGGTAAAATACTCACCGGCTTCGCTTGCCTACATCATTTCCATGGTGATCGGTTATGCGGGATTAAGATATCTGGAAGTTTCCATCGTATCACCGGTACAGAATGCATCCGGTGCATTCTCCATGATTGCCATGATGGTTTATTTTGCCGTCACGGGTACCGTAAACGACGATCTCGGCGATTTTACCCCTCTTAACATCATCGGTACCGTACTGATTGTCGGAGGTCTGGTTGCACTTGCCGTCGTTGAGAATTCCTTATCCAGAAAGGAAGCAAATGCACTTGCGAAAACTTCCGAAGAGAAGGCAAAGAACCGCAAGTATCAGTTCGGAGCCCTGGCGCTTTTATTCCCGGTTCTTTATTGTATTTTCGATACCGTCGGAACGGCGGCGGACGGAATCATTCTGGACGAAGAGGCGGGTCTTGGACTCGGAGAGATTGATGTCTTAATCATTTACGGACTGACCTTTTTACTGGCCGGAATCGTAGCATGGATTTATATGCTGATTCGTACGAAGAAGCCGTACAATCCTTTTCAGAAGGGGGAGATTCTCAACAAGGGAACGGCGGCCTGCTTCGAGGAATTCGGTCAGGTTTTCTATGTATTTGCGATGGCAAGAAAGCCGATGTTTGCAGCACCGATGGTTGCATCCTACTGCATCGTTTCCGTAATTCTGTCGCGGATTTTCTTAAAGGAAAAATTAAAGGCTTCCCAGTATGCGTGCGTGGTGGCGGTCATCGTCGGCATCGTTCTTATGGGTATTGCGGAAGGACTGGGAGAAGCGGAGTAAGAGTTGAAGGGATTGCTGAAATTCTTAAAACCGTATACGAAAGAAAGTATTCTGGCGCCTGCGTTTAAGTTAATCGAGGCACTTTTGGATCTGATTGTTCCGCTGATCATTGCGGACATTATTAACAACGGAATTAAAAACGGGGATAAACAGTACGTGATTTTACGTTTTGTTTTCCTCATTGCGCTTGCCGTGATGGGACTTTTGTTTTCCATTACGGCACAGTTTTTTTCTGCCAGGGCGGCGGTCGGTTTCGCGACGGCCCTTCGTAAGGAGCTTTTCGCGCATATTCAGAATTTTACCCACGAAAAACTGGACCGGTTCGGTACCGAGACGTTAATTACACGCCTTACGGGAGACGTGGCCCAGCTGCAAAACGGCGTTAACATGGTGCTGCGCCTTCTGTTACGGTCTCCGTTTATCGTTTTCGGGGCCATGATTATGGCGTTTACGATTAACGTAAAGGCAGCACTGATTTTTGCCGTCAGTATTCCCGTACTTACCGGTGTGGTATTCCTCATTATGACGATTACCATTCCTCTGTATAAAAAGGTGCAGGGGAATCTGGACGGCATTTTGCTGACGACAAGAGAGAATCTGACCGGGGTGCGTGTCATCCGCGCGTTCTGCAGGGAAGAGGAGGAAATCGCGGAATTCGATCAGAAGAACGATGCCTATACGAAGCTGAATCTGTTTGTGGGCAGGCTGTCCGCGCTTTTAAATCCTGCGACCTATGTGCTGATCAATATAGCAACCTGCGTCCTTTTCTGGAAGGCGGGCGGCAGCGTATTTGAAGGCAGCATGGAGCAGGGTGACGTGGTTGCTTTATACAACTACATGGCTCAGATGATTGTGGAACTTGTTAAACTGGCATCGCTTATTATTACGATGAATAAGGCGCTGGCCTGCGCAGACCGCGTATCCGTTGTTTTAAAAGAAGACGCCGGAATGGAATACAAAGGAGGGGATACCTTTGCCGGTAAAACGGGCGAAGAATCGGACCTGATCGTCCGCTTCAAAGACGTGTCCTTTACCTACGGCGGCGCTTCGGAGGCAGCATTAAGCCACATTTCCTTTGATGTAAAGGAAGGGGAAACCGTCGGTATCATCGGCGGTACGGGTTCGGGTAAATCCACGCTGGTGAATTTAATTCCGCGATTCTTTGACGTTTCCGAAGGAAAGTTGGAAGTCTTCGGCAGGGACGTGAAGGATTACGCAAAGGGCGAACTGATTAAAGGCATCGGTATTGTGCCGCAGAAGGCGGTTTTATTCGCGGGAACAATCCGCGACAATCTGCTTTGGGGCAACGAAAATGCCACGGACGGGGAACTTATGAAAGCCGTGGAAACCTCCCAGTCCGCGGAAATCGTTAAGAAAAAAGAAGGCGGTCTTGATGCTTTTGTAGAGCAGGGCGGAAAGAATTTCTCCGGCGGACAGAAGCAGCGTCTCACCATTGCAAGGGCTTTGGTGAAGAACCCGAAAATTCTGATTCTGGACGATTCTTCCTCGGCTCTCGATTATGCCACGGATTTAAAATTACGTCGTGCCTTAAAGGAAAAAGAAGGCGGGATGACGGTATTTATCGTTTCCCAACGTACCGCAAGCATCCGGTATGCGGACCGGATTGTGGTTTTGGATGACGGGGAAATCGCGGGATGCGGAACACACGAAGAACTGCTTGAAAACTGCGTGGTTTACCGTGAAATCCACGAATCCCAGAGTGCAAAAGAGAAGGAGGTGACGGCATGAACCTCCGGATTATAAAGAAACTGATGCGTTTTATAAAGGGCTTTCGGGTTTTACTTTTATTAAGTCTCATACTCTCCGCCGTTACCGTGATTCTGCAACTTTACATTCCCGTGCTTTTCGGAAAGTGCGTGGATTATCTTGCGGGCATCGGAAACGTTAACTTCGAAGCATTAAATACCGATCTGGTGAAAATTCTGGGCTTCGTCTTTATTGCCGGAATCGGAACCTGGGTCATGAGCGCGGTCAACAACCGTTTAACCTTCGGCATCGTGAAGAATATCCGTGCCAGAGCCATCCGTAAAATCCAGCTTCTGCCGATTTCCTACCTGGACAAAAAGGGCGTCGGCGATGTGGTCAGCCGCATCATTACGGATACGGACCAGCTTTCCGACGGACTGCTGCTCGGCTTTACCCAGCTGTTCTCGGGCGTTGTGACGATTGTGGTGACGCTGGTGATCATGTTTTCCAAGAATCCCGGAATGACGCTTCTGGTAATTCTTTTAACGCCGCTTTCTTTCTTCGTTTCAAAATTTATTGCCTCCGGCACGTATAAAATGTTCCGCCTGCAGAACGAAATCCGCGGCGAACAGACGGCGCTTGTGGAGGAAATGGTGGGAGAGGAACGTATTGTCCATGCCTTCGGCTATGAAGAGAGGGCAAAGGAACGCTATAACGAAATCAACGACCGCCTTGGAAAGGCATCCGAAAAGGCAGTCTTTTATTCCTCGCTCACGAACCCGTCCACGCGTGCGGTCAATTCCGTTATTTATGCCTGCGTGGCCCTGATGGGTGCATACATGATTCTGGACGGTAAACTGACCGTGGGCGGTCTTTCCTTAATGCTTGCCTATGCGAATCAGTATATGAAGCCTTTTACGGATATCTCCGGCGTAATTACGGAACTGCAGAATGCCTTTTCCTGTGCAGACAGAGTCTTTGACTTTCTCGAAGAAACCGAGTTGAGTAAAGATCCCGAAGAGGCGTTAAAGGACGCTACGGGCAGGACGGACATTGTAAACGTGGATTTTTCTTATACGGAAGACAAACCGTTAATCGAAGATTTTAACCTCTCGGTTCCTGCCGGCACGCATGTGGCCATTGTCGGCCCCACCGGCTGCGGAAAAACAACCTTTATCAATCTGCTGATGCGATTTTACGATGTGAAGGACGGTGCCATTTATCTGGACGGCGTGGATAACCGGACGGTCAGCCGCGAGTCGCTTCGTTCCAATTACGGCATGGTACTGCAGGAAACCTGGATCAAGAAGGACACGGTGCGTGCCAATATTGCGTTCGGAAACGAGGATGCGCCCGAAGAAGAGATCATCAGGGCCGCAAAGGAAGCGCATGCATGGAGCTTTATCCGGCGTCTTCCCAAGGGCCTGGATACCGTCATTGACGATTCCTCTTTAAGTCAGGGACAGAAGCAGTTACTGTGCATTTCCAGAGTTATGTTAACCATGCCTCCGATGCTGATTTTAGACGAGGCAACTTCCTCCATCGATACCAGAACG
>DLBG01000117.1 GCA_002494135.1 Lachnospiraceae bacterium UBA7027 | reverse complement strand
GATGGGTTTGTCTGTAGTCTGAGGTCTTCCGAAACGGAAGACCTTTTTGATTTGTTATTTTTTGTTTATTTGCCGGACTTGTCCGAGCGGAACTCTTTGCAGTGGTGTTCGATGATAAAACTCTTCATCGCATCGTAGCTTTCTTCGCTGATGACGTGTTCGATGCGGCAGGCATCTTCGGCTGCAGTCATCCGGTCCACACCGAGTTCGGTCAGCCAGTTCGTGAAAAGCACATGTCTGTCATAGACTTTACGTGCGATGGCTTCTCCTTCCGGAGTTAAAGTAATGAAACCGTTTTCGTTCATGATAATGTGGTTCTTTTCACGGAGTTTTCGCATTGCAACGGAAATACTGGATTTCTTGTAACCAAGTTCGTTTGCGATATCCACCGAGCGCACAACGGGCAGTTTTTTGCTTAAAATCAGGATTGTTTCAAGATAATCTTCTGCCGATTCTTTCGGATCCATAATGTCTCTCCCTTTCGTACTGGCATACTGTTTGTAAGTTCATACAAGCTTATTATATCATACCGGGCATCAATTTCAATCGCTAACTAACTAAAGTTTTGCTTGTCTAACCAATTTGCCTTTTTATGGGAATCGTGTATAATTTTTATGTATGTGAAACACGAAAGGGTATGGGGGTAATGAGGAGATTCGATCCGATTCTTTACAGAATTTTAAGACCTGTCTTTACGCTTGTTTTTCATGTCTGGTTTCATCCCGTATATATTAATATCGGCAGAATTCCAAAGGAAGGGGCAGTTGTGCTTGCAGGCAATCACAAGCATGCACTGGACCCTATTTTTGTGGATTCTTCCACAAAGAGAGTTGTTTATACCCTGGCAAAAAAAGAACTGCATGACGGAGCCTTCGGGTGGTTCTTTCGGGGCGTGGGAAGTATTCCCGTGGACCTTGAAGCGAAGAAAAACCACGGGGCTTTGGTTGCCGCGATAGAGCATTTAAACAACAATGCGGCGGTAAATGTTTCACCGGAGGCCGGAAGAAACTATACGAAGGAACTGCTCCTTCCCTTTAAGCCGGGGGCCGTAGTAATGGCCATGCGATCCGGCTGTCCGATTGTTCCGTATTCCATTACGGGAGATTATAAATTCAGAAGCCGCGATTTAACCATCTGCTTCGGCCGTCCTTTTTCGGTGGAAGGGATGACCGTGGAGGAAGCCAACGAAAAACTTTACCGGGAGGTGGAGAAACTCCTTCTTCGAAATAAAGGAAGAAATCGCAGAGACGGAGGAAAGAAACAGGCATGAGTGCAGATACCGTTAAAACACCATGGTATTCGTCCTACAATGGGGTCAGGGAACATCTGGAATACCCGGATTATTCCGTCTATTCTCTTTTGGAAGAGAGTGCAAAAAAGCATGAGAAACTTACCAGTTACGATTATTTCGGGAACAGTGTCACCTATAAACAGTTTATTTCCCAGATTGAGGAGGCGGCAAAGGCTTTTTTAGCGTCAGGCGTGAAAGCGGGCGATGTCGTCAGCGTCTGCATGCCCAATACACCGGAAGCATTGATTTCCTTTTATGCAATCAGCAAAATCGGTGCCGTGGCCAACATGATTCATCCGCTTTCCGGCGAGAACGAAATCAAGTATTATCTGAATTTAACCGGAAGTGAAATCCTGGTATGCATTGATTTGGCGGTTTCCAAAGTCTGCCACATCATGGCGGATACGAAACTAAAACGACTGATTCAGGTCTGCGTTGCGGACTCCATGCCGATTGCCTTAAGCGTCGGTTATCACGTAACCAAAGGGCGCAAGGTCGTGGTCGAAAAATGTGGCATTGCCTGCAAATGGAGCGATTTTATCAAAAACGGACGCCGTTATGAGAAAGAAACGTTTCATGAGGGCGGCCCCGACGATACGGCTGTCATTCTCTATTCCGGCGGTACCAGCGGGTTCCCCAAGGGAATCGAACTGACCAACCGCAATTTCAATGCGCTGGCCATTCAGAGTTTCGAGGCCTGTCATACCCTGCATGAGGGAGACAGGATTCTTGCCATCATGCCGGTTTTCCACGGCTTCGGTCTCGGCATCTGTATTCATACCGTGCAGTATTTCGGCGGGAACTCCATTATTCTGCCGCAGTTTGATGCTTCGAGCTTCGATAAACTGTTAACAAAGAATAAACCCAATGTAATCGCGGGTGTTCCTTCTCTTTTTGAAGCCATGATGAAGAATAAACGCATGGAGGGCGTGGACTTATCATTCCTGCACTGCGTGATCAGCGGAGGAGACTCTCTCTCCCAGAGTTTAAAAGAAAAGGTGGATGCATTTTTAAAAGACCACGGTGCCGATGTACAGGTGCGTGAAGGATACGGCCTTACGGAGTGTGTTACCGGAAGCTGCATGATTCCGGCACACAAGTATAAGCCCGGCAGTATCGGGATTCCCTATCCCGATATGTATTATAAAATCATCAACCCCGAAACCCTCGAGGAACTTCCTTACGGCGAAGACGGCGAGATTGTTTTAAGCGGCCCCACCGTCATGAAGGGGTATTTAAACGAAGAGGAAGAAACGGCACAGGCCTTGCGCGTTCATTCCGACGGTCTTACGTGGCTTCACACGGGAGACCTCGGCTGCATGGATGAAGAGGGATTTCTGTATTTTAAACAGCGAATCAAGAAAATGATTATTTCTTCCGGTTATAATGTTTATCCGCAGTATGTCGAGAACGTAATCGATCAGATTCCCGAGGTGCTTTTATCCTGCGTCATCGGAATTGACCATCCGCTAAAGGTGCAGGTAGCCAAGGCCTTTATCGTATTAAAGGACGGGTACGAGGCAACACCGGAGCTTCGGAAACGGATCCGCGAACACTGCGAGAAAAACCTGGCCCGTTATTCCTGGCCTTATGAATACGAATTCCGCAGGGAACTGCCGAAAACACTGGTCGGCAAGGTGGCTTTTCAGGAACTCATCAACGAGGAGAAGGAGAAGGCACTTGCGAGAGAGGCGGATAACGCATGAAAGTGCTTTTGATTCATCCCGAAGAGGCCAGAGGCAAATACAATTTTAAGGGTATCATCGAAAACGAATGCCTGGATCTGGAATATCTCTGGGCCATTCTTGAAAAGGAAGGCCATGAAGCAGCACTTTGGGACGGTAAAATTGAAGACCGCAAAGCAGCCGATGTCATCGACGCATTTGCCCCGGATGCCGTATTTCTCTCCGGCAGGGATTTTCAGGAAAATTTTCTTTTGGAATATGCCGCGTATGCAAAAGAAAAGTCCCCGGATTGTATTGTAATCATTAGCGGGATTCATGCTCAGCTTTGTTCCGACCGTCTGATGAAGCCGTTTGTGGACTATGTTTTAAAATCCTTTGATTTGTATAAGGTTCCCGAAATCTTAAGGATTCATAAAACGAAAGAAGCGCCGGACTTACTCGGAGCAATGAACGATATCTGTTTTCAGAAGGACGGAAACTGGATTTCCAATCCGGCGGTTTTTTTTGACATCAATCGCCTGGAACGTCCGAACCGGTCGTATTTTGATGCTCATCCGGACAATTACAATTATCTGGATCTTCCCCATGCGGCCTGGGTGCGCACCGCCTACTGCTGTCCGTACCGTTGCAAATTCTGCATGCGCAACCACATGAATACGGGAAAGTATACGCGCCGTGACATTGCGGACGTTGTGGAAGAAATCGCGGAAATCAAAAGCGACAACATTTACATCGTAGACGACGATTTTCTGTATGACGAGGAGAGGATTCTTACCTTTATCCGTCTGATTCGAAAAAAGGGCATCCGTAAAAAATATATCTGCTACGGGCGCAGCGATTTTATCGCAACACACGAAGAAATCGTGAAAGAACTGGCGGATATCGGATTTTACTATTTCCTGGTGGGTTTGGAAACCATCCGCGAAAAGGACATCGGGAAATACAATAAACGCAGTACCTTAAAATATAACGAAGAGAGCATACGGCTCTGCCATAAATACGGCGTCCATATGATGGCGATGTTTATTCTGGATTTGGATTTTCAGAGAAAGGATTTTACGAATCTTTACCGGTGGATCAAAGAACATGAATTAAAGCATGTGGCGGTTTCGATTTATACACCGGAGATGGGGCTGCCGGAGAGTGAGATTTATAAGGACAGAATCATCAGCCAAAATCCCGGAGATTACGATTACCTGCACCTTGTATGCAAGCCGGAAAACCTGAGCGTGAAAGCGTATTACCGGTGTTATTACCGGCTTATGATCCGGTTGTTTTTGAAGGCTAAAAGGGATGGTGTATACGATTTTCTGGATTACGGTTCGTACATAAAGGACTTCATCAAAGGAATTTTCCGGCCCAAAGCGTAGCGAGTGGCTGTATCGGATGGAAAGGCGGGATTGAATGCCTGGTCAGAAAAAAACAGATAAAACAGACGGCAAGGTGGAAAAAATCCAGCCGAGTCTTTTGGAGCGCTGGGTGGATTTTTTGATTATCAATACACTCGGGAGAATCATTCCGAAAGCCGTGACACCGAACATGGTGACCGCTTTCGGCGCGGTCGGTGCGCTCATCGGGATTATCTGCGCCGCGATGGCAAGGGTGCATCCGCTTTTTTTAATCGGCAGCTGCCTCGGTGTGCTGACACACTTAATCTGTGACAGTCTTGACGGTTATGTTGCGCGAGAGAGAAATTTAAAAAGCAACCGGGGGGCATATTTTGATCTGCTGACGGACATTCTGCACATTACGTATCTTTTGATTGCGCTGACATTTTCGGGAGTTATGCACTGGTATTTTACCATCTTCATGGTTCCGGTATACGCACTGATCATCTTTACGTCGATGAATGAAATCCTGTATTTAAAGCGATTCAGTTTCCCGATGGTCGGTCCGACGGAGACGCACTTTTTCTTCTTCGTGCTTTTAATCGGAAGCATGATTACATCCTGCAGGGTGTTGTTTACCATCCGGGGAATCGATTTTACGTTCGCGGACGCGGTCTGTGTGGTCGGAGGAATTCCCATGTACATCGAGATGATCCGGCTGCAGATTTCGATTTATATAAAGATTCGCAGAGAGGATAAAAAAGAGGAATAGTCAAAAAAGGAGGAAGCATATGGAACATATTTATGTCGTTCTTGAAAAGTCACATACCGTTTTAGGCAGACTCGCCAGACTGCTTGACCCGTATGAATATACGCACATCACCGTCTGCCTCGATGACGAATTTCGCTATTTTTATTCCTTTTCGCGTTTCCGTCACTACGGACCGTTCTGCAGCGGTTTTATGCGCGAGACCATGGACTGCTATGCCTATGGCGATTACAACGATGTGAAACTCAAAGTATTCGAAGTCCCCGTGACAAAAGAAAACAAGGAACGCATCAAACGATTCCTTGCAACCGTTTACAGGGACCGGAAGAATTATTACTTCAACCTTTATTCGGCGCTGACCATGAATCTTTTTCACGGATTCCGCATCTACAAAGCCTACAACTGCATGTCCTTCGTGGGTAAAATCCTTGAAATGACAAAAGCCGTATATATGGAACGGGAGTATTACAAATATACCATCGAGGAACTCGAGGAACTGATGGCTCCTTATGAAAAGGAGGAGAAATACTTCTCCCCCGAGCGCGTCGAAAACGTGCATTATATGGACCGTGTGGGCCTTTTGTACAATATCGGCAGTTTTATCAAACTGAACGGGACCTTAATTACAAGGCTTTTGACGAAGAAGCCGTATGAGGAGGAGTTTTAGCCTTCGCACGGTAGTCCTTGGGCAGCATGCCGTACGACTCCCTGAAGGCCTGCGTAAATTTACTTTGATTATGATAACCGACAGCTGTCGCGATTTCTGCCAGGGAAAGACTGCTTTCCCGAAGAAGTCCGGCAGCTTTTTCCATGCGGTGTTCCCTTGTGTGTGCCGCCAGGGAATTGCCGAAGGTCTCGCGAAAGACGGTTTTTATCGTGGTCGGATTGACGCAGAAATGTTTCGAGAGCGTTTCAATCGTGATGTGCTGGTCGAGGTGTTCATTTAAGTATTCATGAATCTGTATGGCAAGATTCAGGGAAGAACCGTTTGGGACTTCGCCGTTGGAGGTTGTTGTTTCAGCGGATTTGTGGTGATGAGCGGGATTGTGGCAGCAGGTGTCTGCCGGGTGACGGATCTCCTTCTGCTCGGCCGATGAATCCTGCTTTTTATGCACATGAGATGTTTTCATAGGGCGGAAATCCTCGGGTACGATGTCGGCTTCGGGACAGGAGACACTCATAATCTCCTCGGTCGCCACGTGCAGAAGGTGCGTAAGTTCGTCATCCGTTGCGCTGTAAATCACCTCACGGCCCTCGCGCCGGCTCTCTATCAGGCCGCATTCCTTCAGTACACGAAGATGATGAGAGACGGCCGGAGACGACATCTCGACCATTGCCGCGATGTCGGTAACGCATTCTTCGCAATGGCACAGAATCCAGTAAATCTGAACGCGCCTTGCATCCGATAACTTTTCAAATACATCCGCAATCCGCTCAAAATCTTCGAGCTGGCTGCTCTGTCTGATGATCTGGTCCAGATTGTGTGCATGCCGGTGCGCATGCTCATGCGGTAATTTTTCCATACGGTATCCTCTTCGGTATTTTTAAAAATAGCCCGAACGGAAAACATTTTATCCCAAAAGGAAATGATTCAGGGAAACATATTGAAATCGGGCTCTGTGATTAGTATACTCCAATCATAAACATTAAACAATGATTTAATCTTGGAGGAAAAATATATGAAAAAACAGTATGAAATCGAAGTTGACTGCGCAAACTGTGCAAACAAAATGGAAGAAGCAACGAAGAAAACCGAAGGCATTGCTTCGGCAACCGTAAACTTCATGACGCAGAAGATGATTGTCGAATTCGCGGAAGGCGCTGACGAAAAGGCCGTTATGAAGAATGTATTGAAGAACTGCAAGAAAGTGGAAGATGACTGCGAAATTTATTTCTAGAAAGACGGTTGCAAATAGGAAACCATGAAAAAGAAGCAGAAAAAAGTTCTAATCCGAATCATTATCGCCGCCGTTCTTATGATTGCGCTGCGAATCGCATATGTTTTTCTGGGAGAGAATCCGCTGGATGAAAACGGACTTCCGATTCGTAGTTTTGTCATCAAAGAACCCTTCTGGTTTATCGTATACATGGTTCCGTACGGAATCATCGGATATGACATTTTAAAGAAGGCCTTCAAGGGCATCATCAAAGGGCAGGTTTTCGATGAAAATTTCCTGATGGCGGTTGCGACAATCGGCGCCATTGTGGTTGCCTTAATTCAAAAAAACGGCGATTATACGGAAGCCATTGCGGTTATGCTGTTTTATCAGATCGGAGAGCTGTTCCAGAGCATCGCGGTCGGCAAGAGCAGAAAGAATATCTCGAACCTTATGGACATACGTCCGGACTATGCCAACATCGAGGAAAACGGGGAGCTGACACAAGTGGATCCTTCTGAAGTAACGGTCGGCACCGTCATCGTTGTACAGCCCGGTGAGAAAATTCCCATCGACGGCATCGTTACCGAAGGAATTTCCTCCCTGAATACGGTTGCCTTAACGGGTGAGAGTCTTCCGAGAGATGTGCAGGCCGGCGACGAGGTCATCTCCGGATCCATTAATTTAAGCAGTGTAATAAAAATTCGAACCACAAAGGACTTCGGCGAATCCACGGTTTCAAAGATTTTAGAACTTGTGGAAAACGCAAGTTCCCGCAAATCCAAATCCGAGGAGTTCATCTCCAAGTTTGCGAGAATCTATACACCGGCAGTCTGCTACAGTGCCCTGGCACTTGCAATTCTGCCCGCACTGGTACAGATCCTTGTTTTCCGCCAGCCCCTTTCCGTCTGGCCCACATGGATTTACAGAGCCTTAACCTTCCTTGTAATCAGCTGCCCGTGTGCACTGGTTATCAGCATTCCCCTAAGCTTTTTTGCCGGAATCGGCGGAGCGGGAAAAGAAGGAATTCTGATCAAAGGTTCGAATTATCTGGAAACCTTATCGAAGGTCAAAACCGTTGTCTTTGACAAAACCGGTACCCTGACCAAAGGTGTTTTCGAGGTTACGGGTGTACATCATAACCGGATTGAGAACGAGAAACTATTGGAGTACGCGGCGTTCGCGGAATGCGCATCCTCGCATCCGATCAGCAAAAGCTTAAAGAACGCATATGGAAAACCCGTAAACCGCGACCGTGTCAGCGACATCGAAGAAATCAGCGGCGAAGGCATCCTGGCGACGGTGGACGGCGTGAAGGTAGCCATCGGCAATCATAAACTGATGCACCGCTTAAATGTGCCTCACATCGACTGCCACTGTGTCGGAACCATCCTGCACATGGCTCTTGACGGAGAGTATGCCGGCCACATTGTTATATCCGATGTGGAAAAGGAATCCTCCAAAGAGGCGATACTGAAACTCAAAAGTGCCGGTGTGCGTAAAACCGTTATGCTGACCGGTGATGCCGCAAAGGTTGCGGAAGGTGTTGCCGCGAGTCTCGGAGTGGATGAAGTAATAAGCGATCTCCTTCCTGCCGGTAAAGTCGGTGAAGTAGAGAGGATTATCAACGATAAGACCTATGACGGCAAACTTGCCTTTGTCGGCGACGGAATCAACGATGCTCCGGTACTTACCCGTGCGGATATCGGTATTGCGATGGGAGCCATGGGCTCCGATGCGGCCATCGAGGCGGCCGATGTGGTTTTAATGGATGACGATCCCCTTAAAATATCCAAGGCCATCCGCATTTCGAGAAAATGTCTGCGTATCGTTTACGAAAATATTGCATTCGCACTCGTTGTCAAGTTTGCCTGCCTGATTCTGGGCGCGCTCGGAATCGCGAATATGTGGCTTGCGATTTTCGCCGATGTGGGTGTTATGATTATCGCGGTTTTAAATGCCATCCGTGCTTTGAAGGTAAACAAACTCTGATGATAAATTCATAAGAATACGACTTAAGTCTGTCTGGTTGTGCTATAATACCCTTTATAGAGCGGTGCACAACCGACAGACTATTTTTTGATGAGGCGATGCTATGAAAACAATGAAGGATGCTGCAAAAGACATTATCATTGCCGGTCTCGGAACAGTGGATAAGCAGAATGAGGAAATAAAGGATCTTCTGCACAGAGGAAGCGAGGTCTTCGGAATCGGCGAAGTGGACAACGAAGAACTGACTTACAACGGAAACCGTGAGGCCATGCGGGCAAAGAAAGAAGCAAAGGAAAGAGAAGATCACACGTACAGTTTGGGTCACGGAGTGACCGTTTCCTATATTCCCGATCAGAAAGAAGGCGACGATGGTGAGCAGGCTTGAAATGAAATTTAAGAGCATTCCGAAGGAAATGTTTGATGAAACCAAACGTTTAGAGGAAATAGCCGGTGTAATCAGAAAACACAATCTGGTAAGGAACGGTCTGACGCCGGAGAATCTGCGTCAGATTCTGGAAGATTTAGGACCGACCTTTATCAAAATCGGACAGGTAATGTCTTCCCGTACGGATGTGCTTCCGAAGGAATACTGCGAGGAACTTGAGAAACTTCGTGCGGACGTAAAACCTTTAGACATCGATATCATACGCAAAGAGATTGAAAACGAGCTCGGCAGACCCGTTTCCGAACTCTTTCAGTCCATAGAGGAGAAGCCTCTCGGCAGCGCATCCATTGCACAGGTTCATGCGGCGATTCTGCCGGACGGTCAGAAGGTGGTTATCAAGGTACAGCGTCCGTATGTCGCGGATATGATGATGAAAGATTTTTCCCTTCTGTCCAAGGCTGCTAAAATGGCCAAAATCTCACCCGTCAACCAGACCGTGGATTTTGACATGGTGGTACAGGAGTTAAAGCAGGTTTCCATCAATGAGCTGGATTTCAGAATCGAAGCGGAAAACACGATGGAATTCGAGAATAACATGAAGGATGTAAAGTATGTGGATTGCGCAAAAATCATCCCCGAATACACCACCCAGCGTGTTATGACAATGAGTTTCATCGACGGCTTCTCCGTCGGTAACTTAAAAAAACTGGAAGAAGAAGGTTACGACCGCAGGGAAGTTGCAACCAAGCTGGTGAATAACTTCTTAAAGCAGGTACTTGATGACGGACTCTTCCATGCGGATCCGCACCAGGGAAATCTGGAGATTTTAAACGGAAGGATTGTCTGGCTGGATTGGGGCATGGTCGGCCGCTTCGGAAAGAAAGAACAGAATATTTTAAAAATGGCCGTGGCCGCCGTCGTGCAGAAAGACGTCAATTTAATGAAAAACGCGGTGCTTTCTCTTGGTAAACCGAAGCGCCCCGTTAACCATCCGGAACTGTTTAACGATATCGACAGCGTCATGGAACGGTACTGTTCCATGAATCTGGAAGACATGAATATCGGCGAGCTTCTGGGGGAAGTGGTAGAACTTGCCGCCAACCACGGCATCGCGCTCCCGCAGGGCTTCTCCATGCTGGTACGTGCCCTGGTTACCATCGAAGGCGTTGTGGCCAAATTAAATGTTGACGTAAACATGGCACAGCTTTTCTCCGGCAAGGTCATGCATGACATGCTCGAGGAATTTGATTTAAAGCAGGAAATTCTGGGAGATACCAGAGCCGTTTACGAGTCGGCGAAAAAATCACTGACGATACCTTCGCTTTCCGCGGATCTAATGAAGTCCGTCATCAAGGGACAGACAAAGGTCAATGTGGAACCGGTCGGCATCGATCCTTTAATGCGTCGTGTGGAAATCATGGTCGGGGATTTGATTCTTTGTATCATCATGGCGTCCACGATTATCAGTTCCAGTTTAATCTGTACCACGAATATGCAGCCGCGGATTCTGGATATTCCGATTCTCGGTTTTGCCGGATATCTCGGGGCATTCGGTATGGGTATTTATCTGATTATTACGATTCACAAGAGAAGAAAAAAGTAGAGTTATGAGTAAGGTTGTGGTAGGTCTCTCCGGAGGAGTGGACAGCGCGGTAACTGCATATTTGCTGAAGGAGCAGGGATACGAGGTTGTGGGCGTGACGCTGCGGACCTGGGTGGATTCCGATACCGAGGTCAGCAAGTGCTGCGAGATGGAGGATGCTAGACGCATCTGCCTGAAACTCGGTATTCCGTATCACATTCAGAACGTAGGGAAAGATTTCTGCAAATACGTTACCACTCCTTTTGTTTCGGAGTATATAAACGGACGGACTCCGAGCCCCTGCGTGGAGTGCAACCGTTATGTAAAATTCGCGGGAATGCGCTATGTGGCAGAACTGCTACAGGCCGATTTCATCGCAACCGGCCATTACGCAAGGGTTGTCAGACTGCCGAACGGCCGTTACAGCGTACAGCATACCCCGACATCCAAAGACCAGACCTATATGCTCTATAAACTTACGCAGGATCAGCTTTCCGGGCTGTTAATGCCGCTTTGCGATTATACCAAGGCCGAGGTTCGCGAAATTGCCAGAAAGGCGGAGATTCCCGTGGCGGAAAAATCCGACTCCCAGGAAATCTGTTTCGTGGAGGACGGCTGCTATCCGCAGTACGTGACGGAACGCGCAAAGACGGTCTTTGCAGACGATTATGAGAAAATCGCAAACCGCCTCGGACCTGGGAATTTCGTTGACGGGGCAGGAAAGATTCTTGGAGAACACAAAGGAATCATCCGCTATACCATTGGACAGAGAAAGGGCCTCGGGCTTGCTTTCGGACATCCCGTCTATGTAAGAGAAATCCGCCCGGAAACGAATGAAGTTGTGCTTTGCGAGGAAGAAACCCTCTGGGGAAGTAAGATTACCTGCACGGATCTGAATTTTATGAGCATCGAAGAGCCGGCAGCGGGAGAGACAATCCGTGCAAAGGTGAAAATCCGTTATCGTCACGACGGCGAATGGGCGGATCTTAAGATGCAGGAAGACGGAAGAGTTCTGATTACGTTTGAAAAGGCCGTTCGTGCCGCAACACCGGGTCAGGCTGCTGTTTTCTATGATGAGAACGGTTATGTCATCGGCGGAGGAAAGATCTGCGAATTACGGTAAATACGACCGGCAGGAAATTGCCGGATCCGGCTTTCGATGAGCCGATTGAGAACCGAAAAGGGTTTAGGGGGAATCATTATGAGAAAAAAAGTCACATCCGTCATTATTCTGCTTATGATTTTTAGTCTGTTTCTGTTTACCGGATGCAGTGGGCAGACGCAGGAGCAGACCCAGTATCCGATTCAGAAAGCAAAGCTTAATATCGTTCTTACAAATCCCGATGTCGTGAAAACGACGGACTTTGAAAGTGTATACCTGGTAAACAAAGTGATGGGCATGAATATGGGAGCCGGTCCGTCCGATCCGCGTTACCGCGGCACTTTAAAGCTGGATGAGGGATTCGCCAGGGAGTATTTTGAAACGCATACATGGAAGCAAAGCACACAGTCTTTTCCGGCGCTGGTAAACATCGATACCAAGCCGCTTTATTCGGAAACCTGGTATGAATATGACGATGTGGATTTTGATTTCTTCCGGTATTGCGACGTGCATACTTTCCTGTTTAACGGAAAAGATACGATCCTGTTTGATATCTCGACTTATTAAAAGGACATAAGATGAGCTATAAACTTGTTGCCGTGGATATGGACGGCACACTTTTAAAATCCGATAAAACGCTTCATCCGGGCACAATCCGGGATATCGAAGAAGCCGCAAAGAAGGGTGTGGAAACCGTATACTGCTCCGGCAGGGCGGTAATTGAGATTAAACCGTACTTAAAAGAGCTTCCGAGTGTCCGCTACGGAATCTGCTGCAGCGGAGCCGTTGTGTATGATTTTGTACAGGATCATGTCATCTTCAGCCGGGAAATAGCATCAAAGTATGCGGTCCGAATCTGCAACGTGGCAAAAAAATACGACGGAATGACGCATTTTCTTGCTGTCGGTTCTGCGGTTTCAAAAGATCAGGTGACGCATATGGATGATTACAACATGGGCGTTTACCAGCCTCTGTTTTCGGAAATTGCCCTTCTGGTGGAAGATATGGCGAAGGAGGCGGCAGGCAGAATTTCCATACCGAAGGTGAATATCTATTTTCGGACAAATGCCGACAGAAAAGCCGCTTTTGAGGAACTGAAAAATCTTCCCCTGTGCTTTGCAACGGTAGGCAATACAATTCTTGAGATGACGGCCCCCGGAATCAGTAAGGCATTCGGACTGGAAATCCTTGCAAATCGTCTTCGCATCCCCATGGAAGAAATTATCGGCATCGGGGATTCGGATAACGACAGAGCAATGCTGCAGGCGGTCGGATTTCCGGTTGCGATGGGGAACGCGGAGGCGGAAATCCTTAAAATGTGCAGAATGGTTACATCGGACAATGATCATAACGGAGTGGGAGAAGCCATTCGAAAACTCATTTAATCAAATACAAGGCACGCTGCGGCGTGCTTTTTTTATTGCTTTTCGGGGTGATTATTGAATTTTCAAAAAAGTGTTGACATGGATTTTATGTCGTGATACATTTACTACGACAGATGTACTACGATAGTCGTAGCAACGACAGACAAAGTAACGACAGTCGGAGTAAAAACGGGAACCGAAACAGGACGGACGCGTTCTTGAGGTTCGGAAAGGAAACGGAATGATTGAAATCAGCAGCGATGTCATTCGCGGATATAACGATACAATGATTCTTCACCTGCTGCTTAAGCAGCCGTCCTATGGATATGAAATATCCAAGCAGATAAAAACCTTATCGGACGGTAAATATGTCATCAAGGAAACCACATTGTATTCCGCTTTCTCGCGAATGGAAAAGAACGGGTATATCGAATCCTTTGAATCGGAGGCTTCCGACACCGGTAAGAAGAGGACTTATTACAGAATCACCGAAGAAGGGATCAGATATTACGAAAACAAATGTGAGGAATGGAAATTAACCAAGGAAGTTGTTGAGAAGTTCGTGACAGGCGAACGCTGACAAAGGAGATAGTATGGACGCGATAAAAAATTATTTGGATAATATGTTCGCAAATCTTCCCGGAACACCCGGCGTGTTACGTGCGAAAAAGGAACTCGGACAGATGATGGAAGATAAATACACTGAGCTCATTGCCGAGGGCAAAAGCGAGAATGAGGCTGTCGGAAGTGTTATTTCCGAATTCGGGAATCTTTCCGAATTGGCGGAAGCTTTGGGACTCGAAGAAGAAATCAAAGAACAGAAGGCTGAGGCACAGGAAAAATCTTACCGCATGCTTACGACCGAAGAGGCAGCAGGATACATTAAGATGCGTAACAGGCGTTCGATTTTTAATGGCCTTGCAATCGGATGCTGTATTATTTCACCGGTATTTCCGATCTGGATCGAGTCCGGTTTGTCCGGGATTCCGGATATTTTCGAACCGGTTACCATGTTTCTTTCAATCATGATCGGAGTGGGTCTCTTCATCTATGCAGCTTCCCTAAAGAGAAAATGGTCATTCATCAAAAGAGAAACCTGCACGTTATCCATGGATACCACGAAGTATGTGACGGATGAGCAGGAACGTTTTTACGGAAGTTATACGGCGGAACTGATTTGCGGTATTGTCTGCTGTGCGGGATCCTGGCTTCCTGCGGCGGTCTTCGACGAGTTCAGCGGTTACGGCGATATGCTGGGAGGAATCTTCTTTTTCCTTTTCATAGCAGTCGGTGTCTTCCTTTTAAATCATGCCAACGACAGAAGAAGATCTTACAAAAAACTGCTGGATCTTAACAAAAAGGGAACCATGAAGGCTTCTTACAAAGCGCAGAATTCGGCGGAAGGTACCGTAGAAGATGCGGCAGATCGCTTTGCCGGAGAAATGGAACGGTTCGGAGAAAACGTGGAAAAGAGCGTAGAGAAGAAACAGGAAATCAAATACATCAGTCCCGCAGCGGAATGCTTTATGGATCTTTACTGGCCCACGGTAATTTGTCTGTATCTTTGCTCGAGTTTCATCACCTTTAAATGGGGACTTACCTGGTTTATCTGGCCGGTAGCCGGAATCCTTCACGGTGTACTGAGCAGAAATCTGACAGAATAGGAGAGGTTTACTATGAAAACATTTAAAACCATATATCTGATTACAATTATTACGATTACCATTTGTGTTGTCGGATTGTTCGGTGCAAGAAGATTCGGCAGAATCGGCGGCTTGTTCGGCAACCCGGATATTGTCAGGGACTCTGTTAAGACGGAGCCGTTTCAGGCAGTCGAAATGCAGGCGGATATTGCCGATTTCAGTATTGTGGAGGGAGACGAGTACCGTGTGGACTATGCATACCCTTCCAATATTACCGTAACCGGTAAGGTGGAGAACGGTATCTTAAAGGTTACCGTGCACGGTAAGAACAATTACAACAATAACTTCCTTCGCATCCACAAGAAAGGGATTCAGACCGTTGATACCAAACTTACGATTGTTGTTCCGGAGGAAAGCGATTTAAGTAAAATCGATTTGGACGTCGATGCCGGAAACATTGTATTAAATAATCGTGTTTTCGACAAAATTAAAATCGACAGCGATGCCTGCAATGTGGAATTAAACCGGATTACGGCTGATTTCGCAGATATTTCGGCGGATGCCGGAAGGATCCTTGTGGAAAAGTCTGCCTTAAAGGATGCCGAGTTTAAGGTTTCCGCAGGCACGTTGGAAGTAAACGACAGCACTCTGGATACGGTGAAAGCCGAGGGAAGCATGGGAAGCATCCGGTTTGACGAATCCGATTTTACCGACGGAGACTTAAGTTCCGATCTCGGGGAAGTGGTTGTTGACGGTAATTTTGAGAATCTGCAAATCAAGACCAGCTTAGGACAGATTCGCGTAGATTCCGAAAACATCGACAAGGCAAAGCTGGATCTTTCCATGGAAATGGGTGAAATCGAAGTAAACGGCGAAAAGAAGGGCGGAGAGTATAAAAAAAGCCGGAGTGAATAAAAATCGCCGGAATAAATAAAAAACGCTGAAGTGAAAAAACGCAAGCCCGTATCAGGGCTTGCGGATTAAATCACTTAACTTCTTGCCGTAGAAAAAGTCATGAACCATATTATCATATTCAACCCAGAGAGGAAGCGTCTGGCAGGCCGCCTTTCTCGGACAGTCATTCGATTTGTCCGCGAGGCAGGCCACGGGGGAGAGGGTTCCTTCCATCAGTTCAATAATCTCTCCCAACGGATAATCCTCAGGCTTGCGGCATAATTTGTAACCGCCGCCTTTGCCGCTGGTTCCGGTGATGAGTCCGCCGGTTACCATATCTTTTACGATAATTTCCAAATATTTTTTTGATATCGCCTGTCTGGCAGCTATGTCCTTTAGCGGGATGTAGCTGCCGGTGTCGTTTTCGGCCAAATCCAGCATGACGCGGATTGCGTAACGTCCTTTCGTTGAAATCATGATCTGTTCTCCCTTATACATGTGAAAAAATATATCGAAATCAATGTTTTACCTATTATATCGCAGGGTGAATAGGTAAATCAAGAAATAAAGTTTTAAAAAAAATAAAAAACCTATTGACACGGTAGGTAAATGGTGTTAGAGTGTGTACAACGTTTTAAGCATAAAACTTCCTTGATTAACAAAAAGAGGCGTAAGATGAGCAATCAGAGAAACACTCAATTGCATACATGGATGTGTTGTCGAATGCAGGACTCCCGGGCAAATGAAAAGGCCGGGGCATTTGAGTGTCTTCGAATGCGCCCCTGAAAAAGTGTGAGTGTACACTTTGGACCTTTGCCCGGGAGAACGGAAACTCCCGGGCTTTTTTATTCGGGATTTCCGGGACGGTCTGAAATGACCGCCCGAAGCAGACCGAAGAAGTACGAATCAGGAAAACAACAGAAAACAGCAAATAACGAAAAACAGTAAATAATAAAGACAGAAAACAGAGAATCACAGAATAAAGGAGAATTAAATCATGAGCAATTATAAGTTTGAAACATTACAGTTACACGTCGGACAGGAACAGGCAGATCCCGCTACGGATTCCAGAGCGGTTCCCATTTATCAGACCACTTCCTATGTCTTCCATAACAGCAAACATGCCGCAGACCGTTTCGGTCTGGCAGATGCCGGAAACATTTACGGAAGACTTACCAATTCCACGCAGGATGTGCTGGAAAAGAGACTGGCAGCACTGGAAGGCGGAAGCGCGGCTCTTGCACTTGCATCCGGCGCTGCAGCCATTACCTATACCATTGAAGCACTTGCAGCAAACGGCGGTCACATCGTGGCTCAGAAAACCATCTACGGCGGAAGTTACAACCTCCTCGCACACACTCTTCCGCAGTACGGTATCGAGACTACTTTTGTGGATGCACACAATCTCTCCGAGGTGGAAGGCGCAATCAAAGATAATACCAGAGCCATCTATCTTGAAACCCTCGGAAATCCCAACAGTGATATTCCGGATATTGATGCCATTGCCGAAATCGCTCATAAGCACGGTCTGCCCCTGGTAATCGATAATACCTTCGGTACTCCTTATCTGATTCGTCCCATTGAGCACGGAGCTGACATCGTGGTTCATTCCGCAACCAAATTCATTGGTGGTCACGGAACCACGTTGGGTGGTATAATTGTTGAGGCCGGAAAGTTTGACTGGAAGGCAAGCGGTAAATATCCGAACATTGCGGCACCGAACCCCAGCTATCACGGAGTATCCTTCTATGATGTTGTGGGACCTGCAGCTTTCGTAACCTATATCCGTGCCATTCTTTTAAGAGATACCGGAGCAACCATTTCTCCGTTCAACGCATTCCTTCTTTTACAGGGCGTGGAAACCTTATCGCTTCGTCTTGAAAGACATGTGGAGAATACCAAAAAAGTTGTGGAATTTTTAAATAACCATCCCCTGGTAGAGAAGGTAAACCATCCTTCCTTACCGGATCATCCGGATCATGAAGTTTACGAAAGATTCTTCCCCAACGGCGGCGGATCCATCTTTACCTTTGAAATCAAGGGCGGTCGTGAGGAAGCATGGAAGTTTATCGACAATTTGAAAATCTTCTCCCTGCTTGCGAATGTAGCGGATGTAAAGAGCCTTGTAATTCATCCGGCTTCTACCACACATTCCCAGCTTACCGATGAAGAACTTCTTGATCAGGGTATTACGCAGGGAACCATCCGTCTTTCCATCGGTACGGAGCATATTGATGATATTATCGCCGATCTGGAAGCAGGTTTTGCTGCAGTGAAGGGCTGAGTACGAATTTATTGAATAGATACGGAAACGGACAAAAAAATACGAATGAAAGAAGGGTAAAATCATGGCAAACATTTACAAAGGAACACTGGGATTAATCGGAAACACACCGCTGGTTGAGGTGACCAATATTGAAAAGGAACTCGACTTAAAGGCTACGATTCTTGTAAAACTCGAATATTTTAATCCGGC
>DLBG01000072.1 GCA_002494135.1 Lachnospiraceae bacterium UBA7027 | reverse complement strand
ACTGTCCGAGCGTCGGATTCGCCGTGCTCCAGCTTTCACGCATTCTCGGGGCGCAGGTATCGGCGCACCAGATCTTTAACAGAATATCATAATAATCTCTCGGTGTCATGCCGTTTTTATCCCGGATATCTGCTGTTTTCCATCCGTAAAATCCGTATTCTTTCATTTTGCCTTCCTCTCAAAAGAAGACTGCCGTTTTCACGACAGTCTTCTTCGTATCATAATTCATTTCTCCTAAAACTTATTTCTGTTTACGTTTCTTTTTTGCAAGAAGTACATATGCAACTGCTCCTGCAAGAAGTGTTGCCATGGAACCTGCAAATAAGAATACAGGAAGATTGCTTTCACCGGTCTTTAAGGACATGGTGTCTGTTATCTTACCGGTTCCGGTCGAAATAACTACGGATTCGCCTGCGGGAGGATTGGAGTTTCCGCCGCCTGAGCTTCCGCCGCTGCTTCCACCGCTGCTACCGCCGCTGCTGGACTTCTTTGCAACCTTGGCAATGTAGCTGTTAATCTCGCGTCTCTTAACCGTTGCGGTCTGCTCTTCGTTCAGAACTACATTGAATCCGTCAGGAACCGCCGTTACCGTTACTTTGTAATCACCGGGTTCCAAAACCTTCTGATTCAGAGGTCTTTCTACTCCGTTGTCATCCTTGTAACTTGTAATCTGTCCGTTTGCATCGGTTACACAGGTGATTTCATCTTTCGCAACACCGGGGAATTTTCTGCCGCCGTTTGTCTTAATCTTTACGGTTGCATTCGGTACAACACGATCCGTATCTTTTTCCTTAACGGTGATATCCATTCCGCCGAGAGGAATGATTTCTGCATCATGATGTGCGCTTCCGCCCTTCGGTACCGTAATATCTTTGGTTTCACCGGTTGTTACCTTGAATCCGTCAGGAACCTTGGTAACCGTTACTTTGTATTTACCTGCAGGTACGGGGATATCCGTATTGCCGTCATCGTCTACCAGTTTTCCTTCACTGTTGGTCTTATAGGTCTTTTTCTTGGAACCATCCGGGAAGGTCTTATCGGTATCGGTGATTTCTACTTCCACTTCCGCATCCGGAACAGGTTTCTTGGTATCCTCTTCCTTAACGGTTACGGAAAGTACACCTACAGGGTCATTCTTAAATTCAATTGTCTTGTTTCCGTCGTTGAACTTACCAACGGTATTTCCTCTTTCGTCATCTACGGAAGTAATCTCGCCCTGGGCTACCGTAAACTTAATGGTTCCCAGTGACTTGATGTGATTCAGAGGTGCGGTCTTTTCTTTAATCTCATATTCACCGTCTTCCAGCCAGAAGTACTTAACTTCTTCCGTGGATGTCCACTCCTCAATTAAGGTACTTCCCTTGTAAAGATCGAGAACTGCACCTATGATACCGGTTTGTCCGTAAAGTTCCACCTTGGAAATTTTAACGTTTGCAAGATAGGAGTTCTTTATTTCATGCTTTACGCTACCGGCTTTTGCTTCAACCTCAACGTTGTTTCCGGTTACGGTAAGTTTTGCTGCGGTTCCGATGCCGGCTTTTTTCTCGTCTTCTACTACGGTATACTTCTCACCGTTCTTAAGATTCTTAAAGACAACCTCTTCACCGTCTTTTACGTCAAACCATTTAGCATTTGCACCAAGTGCTCCGGTATCCTTATCCTGAACGTACTGATCGCCCTTCTTTAATGCAATTTTGAATACCTTATCCTTAAGAAGTTCGCCAAAGGTTGCTCCGTCTTCCTGAACTACGGTCTTCTTCACTGCAATGGATCCGCAGGGAGCGTCTATCATAACAACGGTCTTATCATCAACGGTGGTATAAGTATTATTATCTTTAATCTCTACAACGTATCCATCAGGTGCTGAAGCGTCAAGCGAAACTTTAAAGATAATGCTTTCCGCAATTTCATATCCTTCAGGAGCTGTTATTTCGATTAACTTATACTCACCTTCTTTCAACTGGATTTCCTTCGGTGCGGATGCGCCATCCGTTGTCCAGCTTTCAAGTATGGTGCTCTCGTCATCTGCAGCCGTTACCTTAAGAACTGCGTTCGGGATTTCAGGGCCACCTGCTACAGCAACTTTGCTGATTTTTACTCCATATAAAGGAAGTGTCTTCTTTGCATAGTTATTAGTAACCTTTAATTCTGCTGTTGCATTCTTTCCAACTTCTTTTGCGGTAACATCATTTGCATCATGAGTCAACGTATAAGCAATCTTCTTTCCGCTTTCCTCATAATAAATGGAATCATTATATTCAGTTACCTCATACTGACCTACGGGAACCTTATCAAAAGTCTTTGTCCACTCCCAAGTTCCAACAGTATGATTCATATCGCCAAGTTTAATCTTTGCCGCAGAAGCATCTTTTGTAGTATTACCGTTTTTGTCGATATACTCGCCTGTCGTCTTATTCTTTAACAGGAAATATAATTCCGTTGCTCCCGTAGCTTCATCTTCGGAAACCAATCCGCCAAATGTCTTGGTAAGAGATACACTACCATACTGCTGCTTGTATTCGTCATTAAATGCAACATTTACATCTGATCCACTGGAAATCGTTACTCCGGCAGATGTTCCGGTCTTTTCACTGTCAGTTCCCACCTGATACTTAATCGTTACATCGTATCCGGAAGGTGTCTTGGTTGTTTCTTCAACAGTGTAATTGCCGTCTTTTAATCCGGTAATGGTTACTTCATACTTTCCTTCACTGTTCAGGGTAAGTTCTCCATCTTTTACAGTGTAGGTCTTATCCATGTTATCCGGTCCACCGGTTACATGGAACTTCAAATCTCCTGCAATCTCTGCAGCTGTCAAATCACCCGTAATGGTCTTGGTAAGCTTAATGGATCCCAATGTCGGTGCTACATAAGTGTACTTATTCTTTACGCTTACCGATGCTGTGGTATCTTTCGCAATCTTTCCGCTTCCGTTGGTGATTCCATTCTTAGAATATCCTGCAGCTACATCAGTTGAAGTTAGATCCTTCTCGGTTACGGTATAGGTTACTCCTACCGGTACCTTTTCAATAAGGACTTTCTCACCAGCTTTGATGCTGTATTCTTCTACAGTATCATCCTTGAAGGTAACTGTAGTCTTTGCTGCAGATCCTACTGTTACATCATACTTTCCACCCTTATCGAACTTAACCTGTACGGTATATTCCTTCGTTGCATCATAACCAGTCTGGCTGGTGCCGTCCATCACCTTGGTGATTTCTACACTACCAACCTGTTTCTTATATTCATCATTGAATGCAACATCTTTTGTTTTCTTGTCTTCAACACTAACCGTTAAACTATTACCCGTAGTTAAAGAACTCGTTCCAACCTGATACTTGATTATTGCATCATATCCCTCAGGAGTTTCAGTAATCTCTTCTACAGTGTAATCACCTAGTGCAAGACCTCTAATAACTACTTCATATTTTCCTTCCGGATTAGGTCTCAATTCCCCTTCCTTTACGGTATACGTTTTATCAAAACCGCTAGGACCGGTTACATGGAATTTTAAAGCTCCCTCAATTTCCGCAGACGACAAGTCACCTGTTATTGTCTTGGTTAATTTGATATCTCCTTTTTTTTCAGGTTCATCAATCATTGTAAGGATATCCAAAGATTCTTTATTTCCCTCTATCCTTCCATCTTTGATTTTGAATTTTTGATTTTCAGCTTTTTTGTACCCTGTCGGATTACCGTCTACATTCCAAAAGTATGTTGTATGGATTTCTTGTAAGGTGTAATCCGAATCACGCAAACCGGTAATAGTAATTGCACCATGCTCTTTGCTGGTTTGGAACTGAATTGTTTTATACCAATCTAAACCATCTGCATTTCCGCCTTTATTAACGAGTTCAATTGTTACCGGAGTCCCGTCTGCATATTGCGCAACTATTTCTACTCCTGGATTACTATATACCTTTCCGCCGCTTGAGCCAAAGGCATATCCAGTATCCGGGCTGACTATCTGCAACCATGCCCCGTCAACCTGTTCTTTATTATCTACCGAAGCAACTTTATTCAAAGTTAATGCAGTTCTATTATAGAATGCGCCCAAATCAAACTGAACACCGTGCATCTGTACATTCTTTTTATCTGTATAAACCGTTTTTCCATCATTACCGGTTGTTGTTTTATGGTCTACCGTATAACTATAGTTTCCATTGGCATCACAACTAACAACCAGCTTAATAGAAATAGATCCTTTAGAGTTTTCTATTCCTAATGCAGTTGTTGCATTATCTTCCTTAATGTCAAAGTAAAACGTTTTGCTTGAGTCTTTTCCAACATAGTGAAGAGTATCTGAGGGATTACTAAAAGTAAGAACTGGGAATGTGGCCGTACCATCTGACTTGATACTAATTGTTTCAGACTGGCCTACTTTATTTTCATGTCCGGCTTCCTTATACTCTGTCCAAATAAACTTGAACATTCCATCTGTTATGTCAATGGAAGTATTCGGTTTTGTAATTCCATTATCAAAATTGTCTTTTGTATCATATTTATCAGTAAACCCTTTGCGAAGCGAAAAATGCATCTGACCATATGCATCATTACTACCTCCCTGATACACAAAGTGAAACTCTATACCATTTGTATTTACTTCTTTTCCGGATACCAACCATCCGGCAACATTACCACCTGTAAATTCAACATTTGAAGTAGGTGCTAAAAACGCACCGGAAACACCATCAAGTTTAACATCTTTAGATGTATTAAAGTTCCAAATTATTTTTTGGCATATTTCTCTATCATCATCAACATAAGTTATATCTGAATCATCATCATCGTATCCTCCGGTAATATTACCGCTGGGTCTTGTCGTCGATGAAAGCTTCTTTCCCCCTACATGAACAAAGAATTTTTTAAGTTGAACATAATCTCCACTAATTACGTCATTATCAATATTAAATACAACAACCGTAGAAGATCTTTTATAAATATTAAGCTGACCCGTTTCTTTCATTTTTTCAAGTAATTCCGGTGTCACATCAACATATACGACCTTGTTTTCAAACTCATCGGCATCAATATTAATATTTCCACCATTAATATATTCCGAGCCCAATTTATACTGCGGATCATTTGCTTTCTTTTGATTTTCATCAACTCTTTCGATTGCACGATTAACCAATCTATCCACATTATCATTTACCTGATTATTGATTGCAGGCATAACAGGCGGATGATTATTGTAATCATCTGAAAAACCGTTTTCAAACTGAAAATTACCACTATTTCCACCGGAACCATTCAATACTACATTAGGGTCAAATCCCGCCAATACAGCGTCTGTAGCCTCTACATACAATGCAGATGCAGTTGTTCTGCCTAGACGAATCTTTGTCCCATTATCCAATGCCCCAATAAGTAAATGAGCCGTTTTATTCTGATAATCGATATCGTTATTGGCATCACTTGTATACAACTTTGTTGCAAAAGTTGTTTCCATATGTCCCTTTTGAATCAGATGCCCTGCTACAATACCATAATCCACGGAACTTCCCAAAATCGTCGCATAGCTAACCGCCGACACAGAATCCTGTTTCACAGGCGCTGCCGCTTCTGCTCTTCCTCCCCCAAGTATGGAACCACTAAACGTAAACGTTGAAAAAATCGTCAACGCTGCCAGTCCGACTGCTCCCACTTTCTTTACATTTTTCCAATTAATTCTGCGCTTTGCCATTGTCTGTAACTCCTTTTCGTTAATCAGTACCAATGTGTGAATAGTTTCTTCGCTGCTACGATATTTCTTGCCCTTGCACCGCTGCAGGTGGACAGGACAAGCAGTTTATCTTCTTCCGTAATCTCGCCTTCCGCAAAGTAGGCAAGTTTAGAGTTGAATTCTTTTAAATGATTGATGACGCGCACCTGGTCATCACGCTTAACACCCGAGAACATGAAGCTTTGTCCGTTCTTTACGAAGTCATCCACCAGAAGGTGTTCCTCCGAATACGGCGAAACCGCAACAAGTTCGTAAAGTGTGACACTGTCAGGCCGGTAAACAAAAATATATTTGTGCTTTTCCCTGAAGTCCTCTTCAAAGTAATCCTTAAGCTGCCCGAACATGCTTCCGTTCTGCATGTTGTGTCCGTACAGGATGGTAACGGGATCCATAAAATCGGCTGAATTGATGTTCTCCGCAAAGATACATCCCGGAAAACCGTTGCTTCCGTCTATGTTTCTTTTTAAATAGTAATCTCTTCTCTCAAGGTTCTGCAAAACGGGGTAATCGATGTTGCAATCCGGAATCTGAAGATATCCGATGATTTCCGGATTGATTTCCCAGAGTTTGTCGAAGTTCGGCCGTTCTGCGATTTTCTTTTTAAAATAGTCCGGATCTTCCGCATTCTCCAGGAAAGCCTTCATGGCAGCTTCATCCGCCAGTTTCCCCGGGTCTACGGTGTCCGTTTCCTCTTCATCGTTTGACAAATCCGTGATCCAGGCATTTTTCCCGAGTTCCTCGTATGCCTTTTGCTGACTCCGGTTCTGCGCATGATAAATCACTTCGTAGAAAACAAATATCAGCGTCAGAATAATTGCAACTCCGATGAATGCTATCAGTGCCGGATATTTTTTAAAAAATTCCTTCATTCGCTATTCCAGTATGTCCGAAATTCCGAAAAAGATTCGTTTATAAATTCGGTGAATCGTTTCGTCGTCTTTTCTCATGTCGCCGAGAAGTGCTTTCTTAACGGCGAATCCGGTGTTCTCAACCACCCAGTTTACTGCATCCAGATCCGTATTGGTCATAATCGGACGTCCGAGAATTGCCTCACCGAACTTCATCAGACCAAGCCGGTTTTCGTCTTCGGAACTTTCCATCAGTTTCAGATACTCGTTATAACGGAAAGACCAGCGGTACTCATAATAAAATAATGCTTTGTAATTGCTCTCCAAAAGGAACGCAAACAGTTCCTTCCAGATTCTTTCCCGCTTTGCTCCTGCGCTCTCTCCCGGCAAATCGATTGCGGTCTTTTCCAAAACGGCATGTTCGATTTCTTTCTGGAAAGATACGAAAGACTTAAAAAGCAGGCCTTCCCTCGTATCAAAATATTTATAGATTAAACCTTCGGATACACCCAGCCTTGTGGTAACCGTTTTCATGGAAAATGTGTCAATTCCGTTCTCCGCAACCACAACGTAGGTTGTATTCATTAATTCTTCCTGTTTGTTTCTTCTAGCCATAATTATGTCACCTCATTCGTCTTCAAAGTGAGTGAGTCCTCACTTACTTATCAGTTTATCCGCTTATAGACAAGAAATCAATATAAAAAGTGACAAAAAAACCTTGATTTTTCGTATATTATGTCTAGCAAACACTTGATTTTTCTAGCCTGTGACAGTATTTTATTAGTTCATGTTTTCCTCGAAAACGCAAAAAGGGGATAAACAACGACGTTAATAGTTTAACAGACATCTGGCAAATTGTACACAAAAAAAGCGCATCTTTCGATGCACTTTTTCACAAAAATTTCACAGCTATCTGTTCAATCTGCACAAGTTATGTATACCACAGAGTAAAATTATTCTTCGTCCTCATCCTTGTGAACCCTTACCGGTTTGTGCAGGAACCGAAGAATTCGATCGTTGATATCCTTCGCCTCCTGATATGCTCCGTGACCGAGATTCCGATAAACAAACTTCTCACATCCAAGCGCTTCGGCCAGTTCCTCTGCAGCATCCGCTCCTACTACCCTGTCCCTGCCGGCGCCGATGACATATACGGGACATTTAATCTCTTTCAGTCTGTCTCTGCTGTCCATGCCAAGAATCGCCTGGCACAGACGGATAAAGCGCACATTGGATTTCGGCAGTCCAACTTTGGACATTAAGGAAAGGAAAGGCTTAATCGGTTTTACATATTCTTCCGTGAATAACTCCGTCACGCCTTCTTTCTGAATGGTCTCCAAATCTCCCTTCTTTGCCAGAACAAGATTGTGGTTGATATACTTTTCCACGGTTTCATTTTTGCAGGATGCCGTCACACAAAGCACCAGTTTATCGACCAAATCCGGATGATTTAACGTCAGATACTGTGCAATCATACCGCCCATGGACACACCGTATACATCCGCGCTTACGATTCCCACCTTATCCATTGCCGTTGCAATGTCTTCGGCCATATCCTCAATCGTGGCATCTTTCGGCACATTGTCCTTTTTATCCATTACATAGACCGTATAGTCCTTCGTGTACATACGGAACATCCATGCCAGGGAAAGTCCTTTTCCCTCCAGGGTTGCGAGATTTAATCCCGGAATGATAATCAGATTTCTCGGGCCGTTGCCGAACTTCGAATAGCGAAATACGGAATCCTCGAATTCCAGCACACGGTTCATATTGGTATCCAGCCATGTGCCGATTAAGGTATAGAACATATAGTAAACAATCAGAACGTAACCGATTTCCCAGGGAATCCCCTGAAAATGAGCATATCCTTCCGTCACCTTCAAAGGTACGAGTGTCAGTTCCACACCTTCGATAATCGTGAACATGAGGAACGGAATCAGCGCAAACAAAAGCATGCCCTTCTCCTGCTGCATGAGCGGATAGAACTGCTTCTTTAAAACAAGTTCAAAATATACGGCATACAGAACCATCGCAAGCACGATGCCTCCGAAGAAAGCAAAACCGTTCAGTTTAAAACCGGTTCTTGTCAGCTGCTCGATACGCAGATCCTCGGGATTTGCGGAAGGCATAATAAGGGCGGGGTTCGTTTCAGGCGATTCGAAACCGGCCGGAATTTCCTCCGATACGGGTTCGGATGAAAACTCTTCCGATACCATCTCGCTGTTGCCTGCCTCGCCGTCCTCACCGACAGCCTCACTGTCTCCCGGCGCCGCATCCGGTGCGGTAAAATCCACGCGGTTTTCCACCTCGTAAACAACTGCCTGGGTCTCACTATTCGTTTCGGTATCGCTTTCCTTCACGCCCGCAAGCATGAGAAAATAAATCGGTATCGAAATGACCGCAAACGCCAGCAGACTTACGAACAGTATCGCTGCCTTTTTTAACAAATCCTTTTCCCAGTCCGTCATGGAATTCTCTCCTTAACTACACGAATCTACAGTACATACTTCTTCAAAGGCGGAATCAGCCGAAGCAAAAACGCCAGAACCACTGCCCCGGCAAGCGTCAGCAGATAGAATCCGATTAACCCCGGAATAAAGGGGTAATCGTAGAGTGACACATCAATAAACTTATAAAAGAAGTTTAAAAACACCGGATGCACAAGATAGATTCCGAAGCATAAATCCGCAAAGAAGGCCAAAACCTTTGCGCCCTTTCCTTCCTTCTTCTGTTCCCGATCCTTTCTTAATGCCCCGAGATCCTTCCCAAGTGCAAAGATGCATAATGCCATCAGTATCGTAAGCGGATAGTCGTATCCGGGTCCGTTTCCTCTTTGTAAAATAACCCGATTCACGATTTCCAGAACGGCAAGTACCGCGATGGCCGCAATTTCAGCCTTTACATGCCACGGTTTCGCTTCTTTTTCCGACACGGCAAAATAATACCCGCAGATATAATACGCCAGGTACATAAGCGGCATGAAACGCCAGCTCGGGAATCCCGTTTCAAACAGGCTGTTTACAAACGGAAAAACGCAGCAAAACAGGCACAGCACACCCATCAGCGCAAATACGACCGCCTTCGGAATCTTCGGAAGAATCAGCCGCAGCAGCGGCGTAATTGCATACAGAATCAGAATTGCATATAAGTACCACATATGTGCCCAGGTCTGGTTCAGTGTCGCACACCTGATTGCCTGAGGCAGCATAATCCAGATAAAACCGTGATAACCGCCGATTTGTTCAATCAAAGAGAACGGTATGCCGAACAGGTAAATCGCCAGTACAATTCTCAGACAGTGTTTCAAATAAAGTTTTTTAACAGGCATCTCCCTCTTCGGATCAAGGAAAAAATACCCGCTCATAATCAGAAAAATCGGGACCGCCCAGGATGAATAATCCACAATCAGCTGATAATACGGCCATCGGCTTTCCACACCCGGCATATAATGGATATCTGTTGTTCCCGTAACGGTGTGCAGCATTACCACCGCACAGGTTGCGGCGATTCTGAGCACATCCGGAAAGAGTTCTCTTTTTCGTTCCATTGATTCTCCAAAACTTACGAAAAGATATCAAAAACTCTTTCCATTATATGTAAATTTATACTTCCTGACAAGTCGGCGAATACCGTGCCTGCTCGTACTCGGCGCTCAGTTTGTCGATATCCTCGCCCCTTTTGATTTTTAAATCCGCGCTTCTCTCCCGCACGGTATGGGCGCGATTTAATGCATACCCTTTCTTTACCGCCCTCTCGATGGTTTTCTTGTAGCGCCTGCGGATTCCGGGAAGCTTCGGTTCCTTCTTTCGCTGTCCCCGTTCAATCTTCTCCCGGATTTCAATCATGTCGCTTTCTTCAATCACGGTCGGTTCGATGTTACGATGCAGCGGGATTGCTTTGATTAAAATAATCAGAAGTCTGATAAACAGATATGCCGCGATTATCATTAAACAGATATAAAGTATGGTATACAGAATCTCCATAAACAGGCTGTAGGGAACCTGCTCCATACTGCGCTGCAAAGCCTCCTCCGAAGACTCCGAACTTTCGAGAAAAAGTCCTGCCAGAAGGCCTACAAGCCAGATTATGAAACCGAGGATTCTGCTCATGACCTGCATAAATGCGTTGTAAGCCGCAAGAATGTACCGATCCAGAAACGTCAGATTTGTAAAGACCATGACCAGCACGGAAAGGCCCACAAAAGGAACGGCGACCGACGCACTGTTTGCCAGCATGTCACCGAAGGGCATCTTTTCATCCTGATTTCTTTCCTTCGCAAGATCTGCCGCATGAGCAAAGAAATGACGCACGTAGTACAACGTAAAGAACACAATTCCGCAGACGAATAAAAGAGTCTGAAGTCCATGCATCGACTTGACGGTGGCATATAAATACCCGACGGCATTCACCAGCACGAATGAGAGATGGATATACAAAAAGCCGTCGTTTCTGCGCTTCATCCAGTATGCGAAATCAAAAACGGCAATCAGCGTATAAAGTCCCATTACTTCAAACCGTCCCGCCCTTACCGGCAGCAGCATCAGAAGACCGTACGGAACAATGTGCAGTACCGCATAGAGGATAAAATTCGCAACCGTCATTCGCATCACGTAGCAGATTACAAAAACAATCCCTATGGAAAATGCTGCAAAAGGTCCGATGCTTCTTCTTGCAACCGCCTCTCCCCAATACAAAAGACTGATACAAAGAATTGTGCACATTATGATATTTGTGATTTCAGCGATTGTATGACAAGTTTTACCCTTCATAGTCAATCCCCCATTTCACCACATCCCGTCCGTTCGCTTCAAGCGGTTTTACGGACACATAATCATATTCGGGAACGATAAAGCACAAGCGATATCCGGCCTGCCTTAATTCCTCGTATTTTCCGATCAGATCGTCCTTACGGTAGTTCGAAATAATCAGATATTCGCTTTCGGCTTCCGTGACCTTCTCCTCCAGAAGTTTTACGAAAGACGCATAGGTTTCCTTTATGGCAATCTTTGCGAGTGCAACATCGATGGTACGGACATGCCCGTCGTCACAGCCCGACTCCACTTCCACGCACTCGCCTGAATCAATATCGGTTCCGTTCGTATAAAGCGCTACGGGAATCTGACGTTCGATAAAATAATCTCCCAGATACGAGGCGATTTTAATTGCGGATTCCGCAATCACATCCCCTTTACGAACCGTGCCGGTTTCCATGTTCAGAAGGATCACCACATTCCGTTTATGCGTGGTATGAAACGTATTGACCATCAGCATATCGCTCTTTGCGGTCGCTTTCCAGTTGATATGATGGACGGGGTCGTACGGCTGGTATTCGCGAATTGCCCGGAATTCGAAGGGATCCGGCAGCGCCCTGATACGGCTTATAATATCTCCGGTTAAGTGAATGACCTCCTGCGGGACCTCGCTGTCCTTGATTCTTCCGGGCAGCACCAGAACGGATGTAAACTTCTTTAATGAGGCGAACGTGCTGAGTGCAAAGAAATAGTCTTTCGCGATGACATCAACGGAGGAAACGGTATACTCCCCTCTCTTCGAAGCTGTAAAATGATACTTTCTCGTTACCGACTGGTACGGACGAAGCGAAAAATATTCCTTGCGGTAGTACTGATCGGTTACCGCTGCATTGGTCTCTTTCGGAAACAAAAAAGTCCGGGTGATGGAGAATTTCAGCAAAACAACAGGAAGAGGGAGAAACTTGTCGTTTCTGACCACTTCTGTTAATGTGTTCTGGTCTCCTTCCCGGACCGTATGTTTTTCCAAATCCAGTTTTACATCAAGGCCTTTGTACCAGTTCTTTCGAAAGAGCAAATGCTGCAGAAGAAAGAACAGTGCCCCGATGATTACAACGAGCAGCAGCCTCATACATAAGCTTAAGCACCGAAGTTTTCGCTCGGCACTTCTATCCTTTCCACTATAGCCTTTAAATACTCTTCTTTCGAACTTCTGTCTCTGCGGTTTACAAACAGAATTCTGTGCATGCAGACGGGCAGAATCAGATTCTTGATGTCATCGGGAACGACGTAATTCCTGCCTTCAAATAATGCCGAAGCCTTTGCTGCCATCAGCAGATTTATGGAACCTCTCGGGCTTACTCCCATGTAAATTCCGGGATCTTCCCTGGTTGCGGCGCTGAGGGTTGCGATGTATTTTACCAGATCCGGATGCACGGATATGCTGTCAAGAAGCTCTCTTATCTCAAAAAAATCCTCTTTGGTCAGCACGCTTTCAAGTGTATCAATCGGGGAATCCTTTTCATAGCGTGTAAGAAGCGAAACCTCCTCTTCAACGCTTAACGTTCCCATCGTAAGCTCCATCATAAAACGGTCCAGTTCCGCCTCCGGCAGGGGAAAGGTTCCGGCCGTTTCCACCGGGTTTTGCGTGGCAATGACAAAGAACGGCTTCTCCAACTGTCTGGTCACACCGTCCACAGTTACCTGCTCTTCCTGCATGGCTTCCAGCAGTGCGGACTGGGTTCTCGGTGTTGCACGGTTAATTTCGTCCGCAAGCAGAACGCTGGTCATCACCGGTCCCGGAATAAAGGTAAAATCCTCTTTCTCCCGGTTATACACATTCAGTCCGGTAATGTCCGCCGGAAGTAAATCCGGCGTAAACTGAATTCTGGAAAACGGTACGGCTAAGGAGCGCGCCAGACTTTTTGCAAGCATGGTCTTTCCGGTTCCCGGTACGTCCTCCAAAAGAACGTGTCCTCCCGCGATAAAACAAATTAAAACCTTTTTTACAACATCTTCTTTGCCGACAATCACCTTGCCGATGTTGTCGGACAGTTTGTTTAATTTCTCCTGTGCATTGGAAAGTTCCATCGTATATCCCCCCCGGTTACCCTGTTACGGTACTTCCT
>DLBG01000050.1 GCA_002494135.1 Lachnospiraceae bacterium UBA7027 | reverse complement strand
GTGGACTTTGTCTTCAGTCTGAGAGGGTGCTTTAAACAGCACCCTCTTTTGATGATCGTCTATATGAATTTCCCCTATTACCGGTTCCTACACTTCACGATACTCGCCAAAACCTCCGCTTTCATATGGCTGCTCGTTATACGCTTCTGCTTGCTCCCTTGCAGGTGCCAGATTCATTCCAAAGAAGAAATTCACGAGTTCGGCAATCAGTCCGACTGTCAGGATCAAACCGTCATCAATCTGTCCAAGACCGCCGATGAAATCAGGAAGAAAATCAATCGGTCCGACCATATACAGAAAAACGACAATTGCTATAACAATTCCAACTGCTACCGGATTATATCCTTTTTTCATAACGCATCCCTCCTTCTTTTGTTTTTCATAAACAATATAATTCCTATTTCTGTGAAGAAACAGGGCAATCTATGCATGTTTTAAGGCGGTATTTTGCACTTTTTGAACAATACAATACACTCTGTGAATTCCTTAATTTAGAGAATATCTTCACGAATGTTGGTGTCCGCCTATTTTCTTCTTATACGTGCAACCGTTCTCAGCATAATTGGAGCATCCCAAGAACGCTCCATAAGGACCGTTCTTTTTTACGAGTCTTCCACCACATAATGGGCATGTGAAATATTCCTGTTTTAATTCCATCGCATAACAGTTTATCAGTTCTTTAGCAAATACCGATTCATTGTGTTCAACCGTAACCAAAAAAACTTTAACTTTTGCCCTGGTAAGCGCTACATAAAACAACCTGCGCTCTTCGGCAAACGGATATGCTTCAGCCTTTTCAAGAAGCAAATCCATTAATGAAGAGTCCTGTATCTTGCTTGGGAAGCCCATTTTGGAGTTCTTATTATTAATTATGAATACATAATCTGCCTGAAGTCCTTTGGATCTGTGGGCAGTCATAAACTTCATCTTTAAATCACTACGTCCGGAATATGTAACTATTGTATCCGCAGAAACATTATCATAGCGAACACTAAGATTTGAATTATTCTTCAAAATATCTGCATCAAAATTATACCTGCCGATAAAAAATACAGATGCATTTTGTGGTAAACCGTTCAATCGTTCTTCCATAAACTGAATTGCCGATTTATCTGTATATCCGCTTATAACACCTAATGAAAAGCGATTATCCGGCGACACGCCTCGAATTAGTTTTTTTAGCTGCCGTGGATTCTGCATGATAAATCTGGAGCTTATGTCTATAAGAGAATTCGTAAATCGATACGTAGTTTCTATCTTTCCGATTTCCGTAGGTCCCCAGTACCGTTCAAAATCAACAATGTAATTTATATCACTTCCCGCAAAACGATAGATACTCTGCCAATCATCTCCAACGCAGAATAGTTCATAATTAGATGATTTCCGAAGTTCACATAGCAATCCAAATCTGGCTTTCGAAATATCCTGATATTCATCTACAATGACATATTTATAGGGATTGACGAATTTCTTTTCACGTACATATGCAGCCGCTCTGTTAATCATATCGCTGAAGTCTATTTCATTATTGTCTTTCAGCATATCATTATAAGCATTGTAAATGGGCTTAATCAGCGAAAGAATAAAAAGATTATCTCCCGCATCACGATAATTGGCTGCAAGTTGTTCCAAATATTCGAAAGAATAGTTATTGCTTTTGATTAAAGCTATTACAGTCCCAAACAACTCAATAATACCATCAATCAGTCGGTTATTCTCTGCAGAAATCTTTTTCCATAGTTCTTCCGATGAAAGTGGCCTTAATTCTACTTTTTTACTCTTCAGCTTCTTTTCAAGGTTTTGAAGCAATGAATTATCAAACTTTTCATATGCATAACACTCCAACATAGAGGTATGCATGGCTGTATGCGTCTTTCTTTTCCATTCCATGCCGGCCTGATATGTTTGAGTTGCAGTCATTCCCTCTCTTTTTTTGAAATAGTCTGCCACGTTACCGGAATGATCTACCCCAAAATACTCAATGTATAAATCATAGTCCGGCAAATAAAAATCCGGATGATATTGTCCATACTCCGCAGTATTCGTGTCAAACTTGTATGAAGTTTCATATTCGTATCTCACCTGATTCTGATACAAATAATTCGCTATATCAAGTTCTCCATAGCTTTTTACACGCTCGCCGTTTAGAGTAACCGGCGCATTAGAGGAAAGATACTCATAATACTCTGCCTGAGTTTTAAAATCACTTTCCTGCCGAATTATGCTTCTATGATATAAAGCATATGCACACAGATCATTTAGATATCCTGTATCTTTCATCAAAGAAGAAAGTTGCTCCTTAACAAAGCTCGATACAGGCTTTGAATATATTTTAGGAACTTTCCCTTCTACTGCCTTGATAATCTCCAACCCCAACTTGTGGAAAGTAGAAGCTGCTATGGGACAACCTGCCTCTTTATTAATTCTCTCACTCATCTCGGTGGCAGATGCATTTGTAAAAGACAGAACCAAAATCTCTTCCGGCTTATATAATCCCTTCTTAAGAAGATACTTAATCTTACCAACAATTGTTGTTGTCTTGCCGGTCCCTGCACCGGCAATTATAAGATGGTTCATCGAAGGCTTTACAATTGAAATCATCTGTTGATCATCCAACCATCTTCCTTCTACTGTTCCGATGATTTGATACCCTTCATCAATCTGTCTTTTAGCAAGATTTTCATTATGGGTAATAATATCGTATTTAAGTTTTTCCAAAATACCGGAAAACACAGAAAACTTCTGCGCGAGCTCGTTTCCGTTATTGCAATTCCTATATTGTTTTATGAGCCTTCTGTCAATCTTAGTAAACAGATATGAATACTTGTTATACCACATATCTGCCGCAGAAACATCAACATAAATATTGGGGTTGACAAAATAACTGTTTGCAGCCCCAATTGCTATATCCAACTCTTTACATAAAGAATTGCATTCGCTCTCCAATAATTCTTTTTTTTGCTTGTTTTTTTTGCTAAAAAAACACATTACAGTTTCGGCTTTCCGTCAATTTGTGCAAACGTATCTTTGATACTTTGAAACACCGCTTCCGTTGCAGTTGCTTCGTCCGGCTTCGCATCCGGAGTTTTATTTCCTCCGGAGTTTTTCACCGGTTCCTGTTTATCACATTCGCAAACCCTTTTGCCATCCTTACTTCCGGCTCCGCAAAATGATTTCCCTCGTTCCACTCAAGCGTCACGTCCGTCACCGTGTCATAATATTCGGCCAGTTCGCGGACGCAGTTTCCGACGGATGCAAGAACTTTGTTCTTCGCTTTTTCCTCTTTGTTTCCGAGACTTAGATAAACGTGATTCGCGTTGATTTTATTCTCTTCTGCATATGCCAAAAATCCCGGAAACCACACCGACGGAGAAGCTGCGACAATACCCTCAAACACATCGGTCTTAGAAGCGCTGTAGAGGGCAAATAAACCCGCCAGAGAGTAACCGCCTAAAATGTATCGTCTCTTGTCGTTTTCCTCCGCATTTGCCTTTAAAATGACATTACTTAACACCCATGCCAGGGTCTCATCGGCACCGGAGCCAAAATCTTCCTTTCCGTAAACCGGCGGGGCCGGCCAGGGAGATAACTCCCGATTCCAGTCATCAACAATCACGGTGATGAAGCAAAAATCCCTGCCGGTCAATTCCCGGATGAGTTGAACTTCATGTTCCATCGAAGCTGATTCCCGTTCGTCTGCCAATTGAATCAGTACAAGATTCGATTTTTCATTTCCGAAACTTCTTATATTCAAAGCCAGTCAACCGCCCCTGCGTTTGTCATTTTATAACCACTTTGCCGCCCAGTTCTTTAATTCTTCTTCACCGGCTCTTCCCGAGAACTTCTGCCCTTCTTCCACTTTTGCCCCGGGCGCGAATGCCTGCATATTCTTTGCGGAATCACCCAGTCCGGATCCGCCGGAAGTTGCGAAGGGAATGACGGTTTTATCCGAAAAATCATATGCCTCCATAAAGGTATCAATGATGGACGGCTCTCTGTACCACCAGATTGGGAATCCTACAAAAACGGTCGAATACTGCTCCATATTTTCAACCTTGTTGCCGATTGCGGGGCGGGATGCGCGGTCATTCATTTCGACCGAACTTCTGGACTTTTTGTCCATCCAATTTAAATCCGCGTTTGTGTAAATCTCCTGCGGCAGGATTTCGTAAAGATCCGCACCGATTGCACCGGCAAATCTTTCCGATAATGCCTTTGTTACTCCGCTTGCGCTGAAATATGCTACCAATACTTTGCCCATAAACTAGCTCCCTTAAATTATTTATTTAACAGCTCCTCGATGAGTATGGTTGTTTCTCCAACCAGGTCATTACATGTTTTGCCGGTTTTTCTTCGCTCTGTTATGAGATTTGCGCAGTGTGTTTCACGGTTGTTTTCAAAAAAGCGTTTCTTAAACTCTTCCAGAGCCTCCGGTTTTACCGATTCCAAAAGTTTACATCCGGCCAGATATGCTCCGCAAAGACCGCCTTCCGAGCGGGGCGGCGGCGCGATTCCTGCTGCCTCTTCTTCGGAGATTCCAAGTTCGTCCGAAAAGGTCCGGTAAATGCTGACCGCACAATTATTGCCTTTTCTGTGATTCATTCTTGCTGTTTCTTCGTATCCCATCTTCTGATCCTCTAAATCAAAAATACGCCCGCTCGCTTATTGAACGGACGTATTTATATTATACCGCATTTGTCGCTGTTTTACATACCCTCCGAAATCCGCTTTTATTTCTTCAGCGGTATTTCCTTTGCGCCTTTATTCTTCATGTTCTCGTGCTCTCCCGTAAAATGGACCACTAACCCCGTCCCCATAGACCCATAGACCACTATTGGGGTTCCCAGGAGCCCTGCTGGCGAACACCGGTCTTCCGCGCTTCCTCGGTAAGGCTTCCCGTCTCTTCGACAGATAAGCTTACTTTGAGTGCAGCAGACAGTTTCTCGGCGTATTCCGGCTTCGTGAGGCCTACAATGGGAACGGCTCCTTTTTCAAGTGCCCAGAGAATCGGGATTTGTGAACGATCGATTCCGTATTTATCGGCAATATCCTTCATCAGATTAAGGAGTCCGTCTATCTTTTTGAATTTACTCTTCGAAAACATAAAATTTCTCATTGAGAAAAACGGAAACGGATTCTTCGAGTTATATCTTCCGGCAAGTGCGCCCTGTTCAAGAACCATATACGCATAATATGTGATTCCGTTATTGTTACAGTAGTCAATAATTGGCTGCTGATCGTTTCTTAAAAGGCTGAAATGGTTCTGAACCGCACCAAGTCTCAATCCGTGCCCGGCAAGTAATTCCTCTGCCTTTTTTATGTCCTCCATGGATACATTGGATATTCCGATGGATTTAATTCTTCCGTCCTTCAAAAGAGGCACTGCATCATTCAGATTTTCAAGCAGATTCTGCGGTCTGTGTATCCAGAAGAGATCTGCCGACTGCAGATTAAGCCGCTCCATACTTTCCTGAAAAGACTTTTCAAGTTCTCCGCTTTTGAATTTCTTATTGGGAAAATATTTCGTGGACAGAAAAATATCTTCCCTGCCGTTTATAAAACCACCCAGAAGCTTCTCGCAGGAACCCATGCCGTAAACTGCTGCCGTATCCCATTTCAGGAATCCGAGCTCTACGGCCTTTTCAAAAGTACTTTTCAGCATTGTTTCATCGTATTTTTTGCCGAAAACCATCTTAGAGCCGTTATAACCGGCTCCCCATGCCCATGTTCCGATCATCACATCTCTGCCGGATAAATTCGTGTCTTTTTCGTTCATCATGTCGTTACCTCCTGAAAAAACAATACCATAACGGAATGACAGATGCATTAACATATGTTAAGATGGAGTTTATTTTTTTTAACCAAACGGGCCCGGTTTACACCGAGCCCATTTGTTATCTGTGTTTTATTTTCAAAGTGAATCTTACTCTGTAAATATTATTCTGCATATCCTACTTCGCGAATTTTCCGATCAGATACTCGGGTCCGTACCAGGGAATCTCCGGATCTGCAAGTTTCTGTCCGCCCTTGAT
>DLBG01000061.1 GCA_002494135.1 Lachnospiraceae bacterium UBA7027 | reverse complement strand
CATCGCGATATCTCTGTCCTTAGGCTCAACGTCGTTTACAAGTCTCTCACCGATACGAAGTTCACCGGAAGAAATATCTTCCAAACCTGCGATCATACGAAGGGTAGTGGACTTACCGCATCCGGAAGGACCTACGAAAATAATGAATTCCTGATCGGAAATTTCAAGGTTGAAATCCTTAACAGCTTCGAAACCGTTGGGATAAACCTTGTTAATGTTTCTCATTGATAATCCTGCCATTAATGTAACCTCCTGGGTAAAATAATATAAGTGTAACTTTTATCACACAAGCAAAGTATACATAATATCGAAAAAAAAACAAATGCGCCATTTATACAAAGATTTTTCGATTCCTTGTTAAAAATGTGCATCTGTCTTTTCGTATAGGGCAAATTGTATATTTACTCTTCTTCCGATTGTGCAGTTTGGTCTTTGCCGGCCGCTTCGTCATCCCCCATCTTCGCAAAAATCGAAAGCAGAATTTTGGATGAAAAGAAAGTTACGAAGGAGAATTCCAGGATAAAGAAAAGCGGAATCAGTCCCCAGATAAAACAACCGAGCGCCACAAGCACTCCCGTCATCAGTAACATTCCGAAGCTTTTCGGGAAATTCCCGATACTGACCAAAAGCGCATTCAGAATCGTGGTCATGATTTTATTCTCATACCGTGCCTGCAGGGCAAAGACATAGGTAATTTCAAAGCCGTAGATTAAAGCAAGGATAATACTTACGATAATCATTCCGATTCGAACCGGCTGATCCATGGATACAAAGCCGCCTAAAGAAACCACCGCGCTGAAAATAATGAAAGCCCCGAGCACGAGCATAATCAGCCAGATAACAAGACTCTTTAAAAAGTTCTTCTTAAACGCGATAAAATACTGCTTAAAAACAGAACTTTCCTTCTTTAAGGAGATTCGAAACATCACGTCGAAGTTTGCCGTGATTGCCGGTCCGGCCGTAACGACGGGGATACAAAGTGCCGTCGTAATAATTCCAAGAAGTAAAATATCAAACAGATGCGACAGTCCGACGTTAAGCCAGCTGTCATTGTCCATCATTGCATTCTTTCCCATAGATTAACCTATTCCTGTAACATTTTTCGCATGGGTGTTATGGTCATTCCTCCCACCACCTGCTCGGACGCGGTATCCTCAAATCCGAGTTTGTGGTAAAACGGAACTCCGTAAGGGGAGGCGTTCACCGTAATACTGTCTTTTCCCTGCTCCGAAACATACTGCTCAAAGGCCGTTATCAGGGCACTTCCGACCCCGCGCCTTAACCATTTCTCATCCACAAAAAGCAACGAGATGTGATTTCCGGATCGCAACGTTCCCATTCCGATCATCGAACCTTTCTCATCCCTTGCGACCCAGAGGAAATACTCTTCCACCTGGAACATCCGGTACAGATGCGGATCGGATATAAAATTGACAAAATTATCCACACCCTCTTCGGAATATTCGGGACCGACGTATTTCTGAAACGTACGGTAGGCTAATGCCATAGCATCTTCCCAGTCCTCTTCGATTGCTTTGTGAACGGTAAAACTCATGAATTCTTTTCTCCGAACAATTTTCCAAACAAATTTCGGAATATTCCGCCGATCATGGTCCAGAATCCCTGCTTCACATCGTCGGTAACGACCTGGTTATACAGTTCCTTGACGGAATCTCCGTATTTCTCATACAGATCTCCGGCCTGCTCAATCAGCTTTCCGGGATCAATCTTTAAGTTTCCGACATTCGCCATAAGCGAAACCAGTTTTTCAATCTGCTCTTCCGTTAAGTGAATGTCGTATTTATCCTGTGCTTCTTCGATAAGATCTTTGATTTTGTCCGGGTCCGTCAGTCCCTGCGCGATTACCTGCGCCTTGACATAGGAAATCAGTTCTTCAACGGCCGCCTTCGTTACGCCTTCGTTTTCCTCTTCATCGGAAACTACGGCATCCGCAATTTCGCCCGTGGTGACAATTTCCTCCAGCGCGGCTTCCTTGCGCTCTTCGTCAAGCTGCTCACCGGTCATTTCCTCGTAAGCCATCCAGGCACCGATTAAAGCGGCGGTTCCTGAAATCACGGAAGGTGCGGCCACATAGACATCGGCATCCTCCACTCCGGCGGTCAGCAGGGCATTTTTATACATACCGACGGTACAGTAATTGATGTTTTCCGTGGTGACGGAAATGCCCGTTCCTTTGTCCGCAGGCTTTACCATGACACAGGAAAGTGCCCTGGTTCCGATTACGGACGCCGGAATATATGCATCAAGGTTCTCATGCTCCATCTGATTGGTCACATAAAGAACCGTGTAGTCGGAAAGATCCTCTTTGGATATTCCGAACTTCTCCAAAACAACAGCCTCTTCCGCCTCGTTTAAATCCGCACCGAGCGCCAGATACGGTTTTTCCTTCTCCTTTGCGAAACTAAACACGGGCAGGGCCGAAACAACAAGGACTATAGCCAGCACAAAAAGTACCGGCGATAAAATTTTCTTTAACATATTTCCGCTCCGTTCGGCATATCTTTTTCCGGAATCAGAAGTGAAAGTTTTCCTTCCTGATCCTCCGCGCAGAGCAGCATTCCCTGTGACTCGATTCCCGCTAAAGTCGCCGGTGCGAGGTTGGTTAATACCATGACCTTCTTTCCGACCATTTCCTCCGCGGAATAGGATGATTTAATTCCGGATACAATCTGCAGGACCTTACTTCCCACCTTAACCTGGGAGCAGAGGAGTTTACGGGACTTCTTTACCTCTTCGCAGGAAAGAATCTCACCTACCTGAAACTGCAGTTTTGCAAAATCGTCGTAACTGATGGTTGCTTTCGGTTCGATATCGATTCCGTCCGCCTCTTCGGTTTCGGCATTGGTTTCTCCCGACTCGGCAGCAACCTCTGCCTTCTGGATCGCCGCAATTCTTTCCGCTTCCGCTAAAACATCCTTGATGTCCAGTCTCGCAAAAAGGGCCTTCGGCTCTGCGGTTACCTTGTTCTTGTCCGGATACCTGCCAAACTCACCGAGCGTGTCAAAATCGCGAAGCGGCGCATTCAGCTGTGCGGAAATTTTCGCTGCCGTATCGGGAAGGAAAGGCTCCAAAAGAGATGCGCCCATTAAAATACCCTCCGTCAGGTTGTAAAGTACGGTAGCCAGACGGTCTTTCTTTGCTTCGTCTTTTACCAGCACCCAGGGTGCGGTTTCATCAATGTATTTGTTGCAGCGCTTGAAGAGATTGAAAATCTCCGTAATGGCATCCGCCACACGCAGCTCTTTCATTTTATCCAGAACACGGCCGTAGGTGGATGTGGCAACGGCAATCAGATCGTCATCCACTTCTTCCTTAACGCCCCTGTTTTCCACGATGCCGTCAAAGTACTTGTTGCTCATGGAAATGGTACGGTTTACAAGATTTCCCAGAACATTGGCCAGGTCTGTGTTGATTCGCTCCGTCATTAAGTTCCAGGAGATGGATCCGTCATTTTCATACGGCATCTCATGAATCAGGAAGTAACGTACCGCATCCACGCCGAAGAAGTTTACCAGATCATCTGCATATAAAACGTTACCGATGGACTTGCTCATTTTACCGTCGCCGGATAACAGCCAGGGATGTCCGAATACCTGCTTCGGAAGCGGTTCTCCGAGTGCCATTAAGAAAATCGGCCAGTAAATGGTATGGAATCTTACGATGTCCTTACCGATTAAGTGAAGATCTGCCGGCCAGTATTTTTTATACTGCTCGGAGGAATTGCCGTCTGCATCATAACCGATACCGGTGATGTAGTTTGAAAGAGCATCCAGCCAGACATAAACCACGTGCTTTTCGTCGAAATCCACGGGGATACCCCACTTAAAGCTGGTTCTTGATACACAAAGATCCTGCAGACCGGGAAGAAGGAAATTGTTCATCATTTCATTCTTTCTCGAAACCGGCTGGATAAATTCCGGATGCGTATTGATATAATCAATCAGGCGGTCGGCATACTTGCTCATTTTAAAGAAATAAGCCTCTTCCTTGGCCGGTTTTACTTCTCTTCCGCAGTCCGGACATTTGCCGTCCTTTAACTGGGATTCCGTCCAGAAAGACTCGCAGGGAGTGCAGTACATTCCCTCGTATGCTCCCTTGTAAATATCGCCCTGCTCATAAAGACGTTTGAAAATCTTCTGAACCTGGCGTTCATGATAATCGTCCGTGGTACGGATAAACTTGTCATAAGAAGTATTCAGACAGTCGCATACTCCTTTGATTTCGCCGGCAACCTGATCCACGAATTCCTTGGGCGTGATTCCGGCTTCCTGCGCCTTAAGTTCAATTTTCTGACCGTGCTCATCGGTTCCGGTCTGGAAGAAAACGTCATATCCTTCTTTTCTCTTAAAACGGGCAATACTGTCTGCGAGAACAATCTCGTAGCTGTTGCCGATATGAGGCTTTCCGGAGGTATAAGCAATGGCCGTTGTAATATAATAAGGTCCTTTATTCTCCATTTTTTTGTCCTTTCCTACGTATCTTACGAAAATCGCCCGACGAACGTAATCTCATCCGCCAGGCTCTTTCGATTAATCTTGAATTTATACTTACTTTCCGAGGAATTCTTTTACCTGCTCGTATACGCCCTGTGCGTCCAGACGGTAGTACTTCATCAGCACGTCGGCGGCGCCGGAGGTTCCGAATTCATCCTGTACACCGATCTTCATAACGGGTACCGGATAGTTCTTGCAGACCGCATCGCATACCGCGCTTCCGAGTCCTCCGATTACGGAGTGCTCTTCCACCGTTACGATTCTGCCGGTCTTCTTTGCGCTTGCACATACAAGCTCCTCGTCTAACGGCTTAATCGTATGAATGTTGATAATCTCTGCGTTGATTCCGTCTTTCGCAAGCAATTCTTCCGCCTTGATAACGCTGTCCACGCAGATACCGGTTCCGATAATCGTGACATCGGTTCCTTCTTTCAGCAAAACACCTTTGCCCAGTTCAAATTTATAATCTTCCCTGTCGTTAATTACGGGAACGTTGCTTCTTCCGAATCGTAAAAATACGGGTCCGTCGTAATCGATGGCTGCCTGTACGGCCGCCTTCGCTTCCACATAATCGGAAGGAACGCAGACTACCATGCCGGGAATATTGCGCATCAGTGCCACGTCCTCGATGCACTGGTGGGAAGCCCCGTCTTCGCCTACGGAAATTCCGCCGTGGGTAGCGGCGATTTTAACATTTAAATGCGTATAACCGATCGAGTTACGAATCTGCTCGTAAACACGTCCCGTGGCAAACATGGCAAATGAACTTGCAAATACGATTTTACCTGTCGTGGCAAGTCCTGCTGCCATGCAGACCATATTCGCTTCGGCAATACCCGCGTCAAAGAAACGCTCCGGATATTTCTTTTTGAACATGGCTGTCTTTGTGGAAGCGGCCAGATCGGCATCCATAACCACCAGATTCGGATATTTTTCACCCAGTTCTGCCAAGGCTTCTCCGTAAGCCTGTCTGGTTGCGATTTTCTTTACTTCTGACATAATGCTTCACCTGC
>DLBG01000044.1 GCA_002494135.1 Lachnospiraceae bacterium UBA7027 | reverse complement strand
TATCGGAGCCTGATGCCTCTTCCGAGCCGGTCTTGCCGCAGGCCGCCAGGGCCAGCGCAATTGTACATACCAGCGCGATACTGATCCATCTCTTTTTCATTCTTTTTCTCCTTTTCATATAATGATCATTAGGCGTTTGCGAAACGCCAAAAGCCGCATTTTTACGGCATTTTTTTGCTTCTAAAATAAAATATCTCCTCTCGGTTGTGATATAATGGAATTGTCTAGAAACCAATCACCACAAACAAAAGGAGATACTCATATGATACCATATAAACAACTCTCTTTGTGTGATATTTTCGAAGATTGTCAAAATATTTTTGATTCCGACAAACCTCAGTTTCTTTCCCTTCTCGAAAATCACATTGACCTTGATTCAATTGTCCCGGTGTCTTTTTTCAATCACTATTATTCTTCAACCGGACGACACCGCAAATACTCCCTTACCGCTATGCTCTGGGCGTTGATTCTCCAAAAGATTTTCTCTATTCCTACAGATTCTCTTCTTCTGGCTTTTCTCAAATATTCAAAGGACCTCAGAGAATTCTGCGGTTTCGACAAGGTTCCCGATGCGTCAAAAATCACTCGCTTTAAGCAGGATTTTCTATCTGAATTGGAATACGTATTCGAAAAACTCGTCGACATAACCGAACCTATCTGTCAGGAAATCGATTCTGTCAAAGCCGATATGACTATCTTTGATTCTTCCGGTATTGAAGCATTTGTTACCGAAAACAATCCTAAATATATCAACCGGACCATCAAACAATTAAAAACATATGCAAGCGCAATGGGTTTCGACAAAAGCTATGATCCATATAAAGCAGCCTATTCTTCAATGCCTTCACATGCTGCTTCTAACAAAGGAATCAAACAACTCTATGTTGACGGCCATTTCTGCTATGTTTATAAAATCGGCATCGTCACCAACGGACTTGGCATTGTACGTCATCTAAATTTTTATAATCAAGACTTCCTTGATGCCCATCCTGAATTAACGCCGAATAAGAAAACCGATTCTCCGGACGTAGATAAATCCATTCATGATGCCCGGTTATTAATCCCGACATTAATGGACTTCTTTAAGGCTCATCCTTTGTTCAATCCAAAAACATTTTTAGGAGATTCCGCTTTTGATTCCGCCTACATCTATCAGTCGCTTCTCACAGGGGATATGTTTAACCGATCACACTTTGAGAAAGCCTACATTCCATTAAACAATCGTTCAAAAATCAAAAGCGAGTATATTATCAATGAGGACGGAATTCCCTGTTGCCCACACAATCCAACCATTCCTATGAAACCGGAAGGGATTTTAACAACACAAAACGGAATCAAAAAGATTAAATTCGTCTGTCCCAAAATGATTTGGGATTATAATCCGGTCACTCAAAAATCACATCGCAAATGCACCTGTGAAAATCCATGTACGCCAAGCAAATGCGGACGGATGATATATATCTACCCGGAACAAAATTTAAGAGCATATCCCGGTACAATCCGAGGAACCAATGAGTGGGATGAAACCTATAAAATTCGAACCGTTGTGGAGAGATCAATAAATCATTTTAAAGACAGTTTCTGTCTGGCAGGAAGAAAAACACAAAACGAAAAAACTCTCCACGCCGATTTAGTACTGTCCGGCATCACACAACTGATAACTGTCGTACTGGCCGATAAAATACACAATCACCAATATATCCGAAGTCTTAAACCACTTCTTGCATAAGTTTTCAAAGTTCAAAAATATCAAAAGGTTTTCTTTTTGTGCCCTTTCTCAAAAAACTTCCGTTTGGCGCATTTATTATCGAGAGAAATCCTGCTTTGCAGGATTTCATCCTTGTCTGGATTCAAGATTGCGAACGCCGATAGGCGTTTCGCAATTACCTAATTATGTAATATGATTCACTCTTTCACGCCGCCGTCGCATCGGCGGTCTGTGCGTACCTCATTCAGCGAAGTTTTACTTTACTCGGAACGCCGGTACGTATCGCTTTCACCATGGCCTCGTTAAAGGAAAAATAGTAAATCTTCTTTCCATCCATGATAATCACATAATCTTTAAGTTCTTCCGTCTCCGGAAGACAGGTGGAATAATCGGTTTCCTCACCCTTCATGTTTTTGTAATTATCATATGCCGCGGAATTTTGTGCCACAATGGCTTCTGCCTTCGTTAAATCCAGTTCTTCGACCGTCTTTCTGCTTGAACGGTTGTAGATTCTGGAAATCTGAAGCACCTTATCCATATAGGTATATTCATACTCCGTTACGGTACGTCTGAAATATACAATATAAGAAAGGATTCCGCAGACAGGTGCGCCGATAAAAAAGAAAGGACTTACAAACAGACCGCTGATAATGGATAAAACTCCCAGGCCCACAAGGACATATCCGAAGATTTTATTCATTTGGCTGCCCTGCTGTTCGATTAAGAGTTCCTGAAAAGTGTCTGTCATAGTCCCGCCTCATGGTGTTAAAAAAAACGATTTTATCTATCTTATTACACTTTGCAAATGAAATCAAGGAAAAAAGTGTGAAAAAAGGGTGCCCGCAGGCACCCTTGAATTTCGTGTTTTTTATTCCTCCGGACTCTTCTTTACCAGCAGGTTTACGATGATTCCGAGAATCAGCGCACAGGCAATGGATGTAATCTTAACTTTTCCGAAAGAAACCGTAAGGCCGCCGATACCGGCAATCAGAATAACGGATACAACGAAAAGATTCTTGTTCTTGTTTAAATCCACATTCTGAATCATTTTCAGACCGGAAACCGCGATGAATCCGTACAATGCCATGCAGACGCCGCCCATAACGCAGGGAGGAATGGAATCCACCAGTGCAACGAACGGGGAGCAGAAGGAAATGAGAATTGCACCTGCCGCAGCCGTGATAATGGTCCAGACGGAAGCGTTCTTGGTAATTGCCACGCAGCCGATGGACTCACCGTATGTGGTATTCGGGCAGCCGCCGAAGAATGCACCGGCCATGGAACCGATACCGTCACCGAGAAGGGTTCTGTGTAAACCGGGATCGGTTAAAAGATCCTGCTCGATAATGGAGGAAATATTCTTATGGTCGGCAATATGCTCGGCAAATACAACGAATGCAACGGGAACGTATGCCGCAAGCACGGTTCCGATATAGGAAGAGGTAATGCCGTCAAATCCGCCGAGTGCCTTGATGAATGTAAAATCGGGAACCGCAAAAAACGTCTTTAACGTAACACCGCCCGCTACCAGATTCGCAAACGGTGAGAAGTTCAATACCATCATTTCATCGCATCCGGCCTTCATACCGATGAAGGTAAGGATAAAGGAAAAAATATATCCGGCACAAATTCCGATTACGAACGGAATCAGCTTGCCTATTTTCTTTCCGTATACGGAACACAGAATCGTAACGAATAAGCAGGTAAGTCCGCAAATCAATGCAACAATGGTGTTTGTCGTGTCATATCCGCCCGAAGTCAGACTGCTTACCGCGCTTCCCGCCAGGCAAAGACCGATAATGGAAACGGTGGGTCCGATTACAACGGCGGGCATAAGTTTGTTAATCCATTTTACACCGAGAAGACGGACAAAAACGGCTAGTACCACATATACCAGACCTGCTGCCACTGCACCGATAATCAGTCCGACAAAACCGACCGCTACCGTAGTCGCACCGGCAAACGCCGCAACCATGGAGGCAATAAAGGAAAAGGAGGAGCCTAAGAATACAGGACTCTTCTTCTTCGTAAACAATACATAAACCAGCGTTCCGACACCTGCACCGAAAAGTGCGGCCGCGGGGCTCATTCCGATTGCCCCTTCTCCGAACTTGGCAACAAGGTCCGCATCCGTGTTGATATTGATGGGAACAACAAGCGTTGCCGTCATGATAGCGAGCAGCTGCTGAAGAGCAAAGATGAGCAAAGGTCCGAATTTCGGCTTGTCATCAACCTTATAAATAAGTTTCATGAAAAGATTTCCCCCTTTTTTCTTAATGAAACACCACATGTGCTTCTTCAAGCATAATAATACCACAAAATAAAGAAAACAAGCAGTATTTTTCAGATTGCCAAACTTGACCGGATGCAAGGAAAGTACGATAATAGGCTCATGGCTGAAAAGAATAACATTGATAATAACATTGATAATAACGAAGAAATAAGCAATCGCGAGGCTGTGCTTAAGGCAAAAGAAGCCGTCTGGGAAGCAAGAGAAGCCGTCCTTGACGGCAATAAGGCATCCAAAGACGAATCGGGGGAAATTGACTACTCCGTTTTCGAGGGTACAAATTCCGAATCGGGCACCGTCCGCGAAGAAATCAGAAACCAGAAGGCTAAAGTTGCGAAAATGCCGTTTAAAAAGCGCCTGCAACACTTCTGGTACTATTATAAAATCCCCGTATTTATCTTAATCGGACTGATTGCTTTCGGGGTTTATTTATTTTTACATTACACCTACTTTGCGGATAAACCGCCTGTTTTAAGTGTCTATGCGCTTAATTCTTCGTACGCCGCATCCTTTTCGGAGGACGAGAAAAAGGAGCTCAACAATTTTATCGCCGCATTTGCCGAAAAGGAAGGCATTGATTTAAAGTCGAGCCCCATACTTATCAACACGGGAATCGTCATTAATACTCAGACAAAGAACACCTTTGACCTGGCAACGGATATGAATGTGGTAAGCAACGGTGAGAACCATAATGTGGATCTGATTATGGGTTCCCCGGAACTTGTGGATTACTATGTGCCGAATGAGTTCTATGACGGAACCGTCGATAACCATCTTCCGGCGGATTTCTACGAATATCTTAAGGAAAATGACTGCATTTACTACTTCACGGACGATGACGGGAACAAATATGCCATGGGTGTATATTTAAGAAAAGCTCCCCGCTTCGCCGAAACCGGGCTGTACAACGCAGAGATTCCCTTCGAGCCCGTTGCCGCTCCCGTATCCGCCTATTCGCTTCACATGGATATGGTTGTGGATTTTCTGGAATATCTGTATGATTTCCGGTAAGGAAGTACCCGGCAGTTATCATAAACCTGTTATCAATGAACTGTGAATTGAGGATGTCATGAAATTAAGCAAGGATCTGCCCATCGGCTTTATGGATTCGGGACTGGGAGGCATCAGCGTCCTGCGCGAAGCCGTACGGCTTATGCCAAATGAAGATTTCATCTATTACGGAGACTCCGCAAATGTTCCTTACGGCAACAAGCCCCGCGAGGAAATCCGGCGTCTGACCTTCCATGTCGTGGAAGAACTTCTGGACCGCGGGATCAAGGGCCTGGCAATTGCGTGCAACACCGCGACGAGTGCAGCGGTAAAGGATCTTCGTATCATGTATCCGGACCTTCCCTTAGTCGGAATCGAGCCTGCCATCAAGCCTGCCATCGAGCAGAGCAGGGGCGGACGCATTCTTGTCATGGCGACTCCGATGACCATTCGTCAGGAAAAATTCCGGCATCTTTTGGAGCAATACGGCGAAGGACACGAGGTTGTTTCCGTCCCCTGTGACGGACTGGTCGGCTTCGTGGAAAACTGCATGTTCGATCAGGATCTTTTAAACGTGTATTTTGCAAAGCACTTAAAACCCTATCTGACAGACAACACGGAAAGTATCGTACTCGGCTGTACCCACTATCCCTTCCTTCGTTCGAATATCAAAGAATATCTCCGCGAAAACCATTACCGTGAAGATATTGCGTTAATCGACGGAAGCTTCGGCACCGCACGCGAATTGCGCCGCCGTCTGGCCGAAAAAGATCTTTTAAAGGATCCGTCCGGTTCAGCCCCTGTCGATCCAAGCACCCCGTTCGATGAATTCTCCTTCACCGGAGAAATCACAATTCTGAATTCCTCTTCCGATTCGGAGATGGTCGAGAAGAGTTTTGCGCTGCTGAACCTGCCTGAGATTTAAGGAGAACGCCATGAAAGAAAAACTTTACACCATCCCTTTAAATGACGCCGTAAACGCAAATGACGAGTGCCCCTTCTGCTACGTGGAGCGTGAAGTGGAGCAGGGTCTTTTGGATTTCTGTTTGGGATCCGGTTCTTCCTACATGGTAACGGACGTCCGCGACATTACGGACCGCGAAGGCTTCTGCCGCAACCATTATAAGAAAATGTTCGATTACGGAAACACCCTCGGAAATGCCTGGATGTTAAAAACGCATTACATGGCTGTTCGCAGACAGATGGACAAAGCCATGGCGGATTACAAGCCCGGGAAGACTTCCGTTTTCGCGAAAATGAAAAAAGGCGACGGAAGTCTGAAGAATTCCGTCGCCGCATGGGTGAAGGAGAAAACCGACTCCTGCTACATCTGCAAACAGTTTGAAGAAACCTATGCAAGATATCTTGATACGTTTTTCTATCTTTGGAAAAACGATCCCGCTTTCCGCGAGAAAATAAAGAATTCCAAGGGATTCTGCATCACCCACTTCGGGGACCTCTGTGAAGGTGCGGAAACACACTTAAACGACAAAGAAAAAGAGGAACTGTTTGCAGTCCTCTTCCCTCTTATGAAAGAAAACATGGAACGCCTTCAGGAAGACGTCAACTGGATGATTGAAAAATTCGACTTCCGAAACAAAGATGCCGACTGGAAAACATCCAAAGATGCCATCCAGCGCGGCATGCAGAAACTGAAGGGCGGCTATCCCGCCGACCCGGTTTATCAGCAAAAAAAGTAAAGGTTCTCAAACCGTATTCCGGTTTGCTATCTGTCCCACTTATCGCACAGGCTGTTAATCTGATCTGCGAACTTCGCGAGATCCTTGTTGGTTCCGCCTTCGTTATGCGCAATAACCGCAAGCAGACGATTTCCCGCCGCAAGCAGTCTTGCAAAGACTTCCGTAACGCGTTTCTGGCCTTCTTTCTTCTTGATGGCCACAGGCTCTGCCTCATATACAAACTCATCCGTTAATAGATCGAACTGTGTTCCGGAATACGGTGCATAGGTGTTATGACCGTACTGCTCGTGCAGATAGTTGCAGAAACTCTTGATGCACTCATCTTCCCCGTGAACCAGGAATACTCTTTCCGGCTGTTTTTCAAAGCCGTTTATCCAGTCTGTCAGACCGTTCATATCCGCATGGCCGCTGATGCCGGCCAGTGTCTTAATCTGTGCCTTAATCTCAATTGTTTCGCCGAACAGTTTTACACTGTCCACATTGCCGTCCGCAATGGTTCTTCCCAGCGTTCCCAGAGCCTGATATCCGACAAACAGAATCGTACACTCCGGTCTCCAGAGATTATGCTTTAAATGATGGCGGATACGTCCCGCCTCGCACATACCCGATGCGGAAAGAATAACCTTCGGGGATTCGTCAAAATTGATAAACTTCGATTCCTCGCTCGTAATCGAGAGTTTCAGTCCCGGGAAGGTCAGCGGATTGATGCCGTTTCGCACCAGCTCCTTCGCTTCCTCATCGTAGCAGTTGTCGATATTTTTCTGGAAAATTCCGGTTGCCTCCACGGCCAGAGGGCTGTCCACGTAAACATCAAACCTGTCCCAGCCTTCCACCAGCCTCTCCTGCTTGATTTTACGCAGGAAAAAGAGCATCTCCTGGGTACGTCCTACGGCAAAGGAAGGAATCACCACATTGCCGCCGCGGTCAAAGGTTTCCTTGAGAATCTTTGCAAGTTCCCCCACATAATCCACCCTCTCAGTCGAATGCACGCGGTTACCGTAGGTGGACTCCATCACCACGTAATCCGCTTCTTTCGTAAGCTGCGGATCGCGAAGCAGGGGCTGATTGCTGTTGCCGATATCTCCCGAGAAAACGATTTTACGTTCTTCCCCATTCTCGCGAAGCCAGAGTTCAATGCTGGCGGAACCGAGAAGATGGCCGATATCCGTAAAACGGAAGGAAATCTCATCGCAAAGTTCGTAAATCTGATCGTAATGGAACGGCACAATCAGCCGGATGGCGCCGTCGGCGTCTTCCATCGTATAAATCGGTTCCCCGTCGTCGATATTGGCGCCTCTTTTTTTCTTACGCTGCTTCCATTCCGCTTCCTGCATCTGAATGTGTGCGCAGTCACGAAGCATGATGGAACATAAATCCGCCGTGGCATCGGTCATGATAATCTGTCCGCGAAATCCTCTGGCATACAGTAACGGCAGTAAGCCGGAGTGATCCACGTGCGCATGGGTCAGGAAAACATAATCAATCATGGCTTCATCAAACGGAAGCTCGGCATTTTCAAAAATATTAATGCCCTGCTCCATACCGTAATCCACCAGTATTTTTTTCTTTCCGACCTGCAGACAGTGACAGCTTCCGGTCACCTCATGATCCGCTCCTACAAAAGTCAGTTTCATTGCAATTACCCCCCGGTTTAAGCATTTTTAAATATTGCACGTTTCCGTGCCAAGAACAAAAGGAGCCCGCAGGGACTCCTTGTTGAAACCATATTTACATTAAGAATTTGGATAAAATCGACGAAACGGCAAAAATCGGTGTATCAAACGATACGCGCATTTTGAATCCCGCATCGCAAATGGCTTTGCGGGCAACGTTTTTCGGCTTGTTCATGATAAACTTCTTAAGCGGTCCGAGGCCGTGAACGAAGCGCTCACTGTTATCAAAGAACGGCGTATCCACAGGGCCGGGACATACTGCGGTCACATTAATGCGACGCTTCTTTAATTCCCCGCGAAGTGCTTTGGAGAAGTTTAATACGTATCCCTTGGTTCCGGAATAAACCGCGAATCCGGGAATCGGTGAGTATGCCGCCGCGGAAGCGATGTGAATGATGTGGCTGCCCTGCTTCATATAAGGCAGACAGATGGAGGTGATGTGCGTCAAAGCCTCGCAGTTTAAGCGTACCATGTGCGTCTCATCCTGTCTGGGAATCTCATCAAACCGTCCGTGAAGTCCTTCTCCTGCGCTTTGAAAAAGCATACGGATATTCGGACGCAGTTTCTTTAAAACCTCCTCGAAGGCATCCATGTCCTCCCAGTCGGTAACATCCATAATCACAATACGATTGGCATGTTTCAAATGTCTTGAAAGAATGCGCAGCTTCTCTTCGTTTCTGCCGACAATCCAGATTTCATCCAGACTTCTGAATCTTCTGTCGATTTCAAGTGCCGCTTCCCAGCCGATGCCGGAGGAAGCTCCCGTAACAATGGCAACCTTCATGACCGTACCCCCTGTTATTTTTTTGCGGATTCCCTTTATTTCTCCATATCGGAGTAGAAGGAATAACTGTTTCCGCCCTTCTTTCTGGCATTCAGCATAGCCTCATCCGCGTGTCCGTAGATTTCGGCTGCACAGTCACCGTCCTGCGGGCTCATAACAACACCCACGGAAGAAGTAATATTTAATCCGTTCGGAAGCGTTAACTGTGTCATCTCAACAATACCCTTTGCGATACGCTCGGCAACCACCCGATCGGATACGCTGAAGAGACAGATGAAGAATTCATCGTCTCCGATTCGTCCGAGAATGTCGTCGGTACGCATGTGTTTGCGAATGATGTTTGCCATGTTGACCAGAACCTGGTCACCCATTTTATATCCGAAGGTCAGATTGACCTCTTTAAATGAATCGATATCCAGAAGAATGAACGTATGTGCTGCCTCGTCGGAAGTCATCTGCGCCAGTGCACGCATAACGCCGTTGCGGTTTAAAACGCCGGTCAGATCATCGGTTTCGCTGCCGTAGATTGCTTTTTTCAAAAGCATCTTCTCGCCGTCTTCATTGATGAATAATACTTCCACCAAATCCTCGCCTTCCACGTTCATCTCGATTGTGGAAATGTTAATCCAGCATTCGTCGTCATCTTTGCGAAGAAGGATATCAAGGCTGCTTAAGTCGGTAGGTTCCGTCCTGCCGTTGGAAAAATGCAGGAAGAATTCTTCAGCGGATGCAAGAAGTTTGGGCTCAATCGGCCACATTCCCGCAAGCCGGGAAAAATCCCTGATCTGCTCGGGAATATCCAGATTCCTGGAACTTAAAAGAGTTCCGTCATAATGCATCAGGGAACCGTCCGATTTCCGGTATCCGCAGAGTGTATAGTAATCCTCGCAGCCGAAACGGCTTCTGCGGCGTTCTCCGAACATCTGGATAATCTGGTTAATCTGCTCTTTCTCGTACTTTTTTGCGTCCATTGCAACCTTCCTCTGTCTTAAGCTATTTTTACAAATAAAACCCTCTTTGATATTTTACCACTTTCGGCGGTTTCTGACCATAGAAAACGCTTATTCCGTGTAATCCTTTCCTACGGGTTCCTTTCCCTTATGCTCCTTAATAAAACGAATAAATTCATCCTTCGGCAGGGGTTTGGAGAAGTAAAATCCCTGAATGTAATCGCAGCCCATTTCCTCAAACAGCTGCAGCGTCTTTTTGTCTTCGATTCCTTCCGCAACAATCTTCATGTTCATGTCTTTGATCATGCGCACGGTGTTCTCGCCGATGGAATAAAGCTTGGTATTCCGCTCGACCCTTGTGATGGACTTGTCAAGTTTGATTACGGACAACGGCATGTTGATTGCGCGGGAAATGTTGGAATATCCCGTTCCGTAATCGTCCAGGGAGAAGGAAAAACCTCTGGCGCTTAAGTTCTCGATATTGGCATCCATCTCGCTTTGCCCGAAGGCGGTTGCGGTCTCCGTAATCTCTAAATTAATCTGCGAAGGCTGAACCGAATAGTTCCCGAGAATCATGGCGATTTCTCTTGCCAAGTTCTTTTCCAGGCACTGGATGGTGGAGAGGTTCACGTCGATGCATTCGATTTCAAGATCTTTAAAGCCATCCTCCGCAATAAACCGGCAGACTTCCTCCAGCACGTAATGGCCGATTCTGTGGATGGCGCCGCTTTGCTCTGCCGCCGGAATGAAAATATCCGGAGAGACGAATCCGAATTCCTCGGTATTCAGACGAAGCAAAGCTTCCGCTGCAGTAAACTTTTTATCCCCGATTGAATAAATCGGTTGGTAATATACCTCGAATTTATGACTTTTTAACGCATCCTCGATTAAGTAATCGATGGATTTTAAAATATCGAAATTGGACTGTCTCATAACCTCTTTGGCAAACATAACGTCCGTATGATACTGCGATTCCAGCAGTCTGTTTTCAAAGAGAAGTTCACTTCTTGCGTCATTGATATCCTCCGGCCAGTTTAAAATGCAGACATTCGCCAAAACGGAAATCTCCACTTCCCGGAATTCGAATCCTTCGGAAAGGCTCTGCTTGATTTTCTTAGCGGTCTGCAATACCACCGGACGTTCCGATGCGGGAACCACAACCCTGAATTCCCCGTTTTCCAGGTAATAAAGATCCGGGTCTTTTAAATTCTCCTCTCTGCAGATTGCCGACAGATGTTCCGCCACAAGGCCGAGCAGCGTCTTTCCCGCTTCGTAGCCGAGTGCCCTTTGCAGAGACCGGTAATTGGAAAGTTCAATCATGATAATGGTAAAACTGCCTTTGGTGATTTTAGACCGGTTCAGGCGATCCGAATATACGGAAACACGCATCAGGCCCGTAATCGGGTCCACCATCTCTTCGGGCTTGGTAATAATCAGAGCGTTGTACAGATAACAGATGGAGCACGCAAACAGTTCGATCACGACATAGGGGAACAAAAACTGAATCACAATTGCAATGAAAACAATCGGGAACAGCGAGAAAAGCGAAAAGAACTTGCCGATACTTACCGTCTTGCGGTATCTGATTAAGTGAATCATGCAGGCAACCAGATAGAAAAGCGCAATCAGGTAGTTGAGAACAAACAGTTTTTCCCTGATATATTCTCCGCTTTCCGAGATACGAAAGACACTGTGATTCACAAGATTTAAAACAAGGATAAAGATTTCCGCTTCAAACGGAATAGACATCAGAATTTTATACGTCGGATTCGCAAGCGAGCGAAATCTGGTTCCCGTCAGTTCAATGATGAAAATCAGATAAATCGGAAGCGTAAACGTATGAAAAAACAGATAACCCGTATGGAAAAAATACTGCCAGGCAACATAGTTCCCTCTCCCCGCATTATCCAGCGCAATACACATGATATCAAAGAACGTTGCGCAAAAGCCTACCAGAATCATAAAAAAGAAGCTGCGATTCAGGCGGCCTTTCAGCATTTTGCGGACAACACAGGATATAATCAGCAGACCGTAAATGGCCTCTGCCGCATAGTCAAAATAAATAATCTTTTCCATCCAGTTACCTTCTCATCTTTTCTTTACGAAAAGATTCCCCACAAGTATATATATTATAGCATAAACGCCCCCGATAAAAAAGCCTTGAGGACTATTTCCTCAAGGCTTTTTCACGTCTTTTATATCCGGTTTCGTCTTATCCTTCCACCTTCGGAAGTTTTGCCAACGATGCTGCAATCTCCTCATCGGAAGGGATGTAGTTGGTCATTTTCCCGTTATGAAATGCTTCATATGCATACATATCGAAGTATCCGGTACCGGTCAGACCGAAGACGATGGTCTTCTCTTCCCCGGTTTCCTTGCATTTTAATGCTTCGTCAATCGCCACGCGGATTGCATGAGAGCTCTCGGGAGCGGGAAGGATGCCTTCCACTCTTGCAAACATCTCAGCTGCTTCGAATACATCGGTCTGCTTTACGCTTCTGGCTTCCATATATCCGTCTGCATATAACTGGGATAAAACGGGGCTCATGCCGTGATAGCGAAGGCCGCCCGCATGGTTGGGTGCCGGAATGAAGCCGGATCCCAGGGTATACATTTTTGCAAGCGGACATACCTTGCCGGTATCGCAGAAGTCATATGCATAGGTACCTCTGGTAAAACTCGGGCAGCTTGCGGGTTCTACCGCGATAATGCGGTAATCTGCCTCACCGCGAAGCTTTTCTCCCATGAACGGGGAAATCAGCCCTCCTAAGTTGGAGCCGCCGCCGGCGCAGCCGATAATCATATCGGGCTTGATATCATATTTTTTCAGTGCCGCTACGGTCTCCAAACCGATTACGGACTGATGTAAAAGGACCTGATTCAGCACGGAACCGAGAACGTAACGATATCCTTCGCTCTTAACCGCAACCTCTACCGCTTCGGAAATGGCGCAGCCTAAGGATCCGTTCGTTCCGGGGAACTCCTCTAAAATTTTACGGCCTACTTCGGTATCCATCGAGGGAGACGGTGTTACGGATGCACCGTAGGTTCTCATGACCTCGCGGCGGAAGGGTTTCTGCTCATAAGATACCTTTACCATGAACACCTTGCAGTCAAGACCTAAATAAGAGCAGGCCATGGAAAGCGCGGTACCCCACTGTCCGGCACCGGTCTCGGTGGTAACACCCTTTAAGCCCTGCTTCTTTGCATAATAAGCCTGCGCGATTGCAGAGTTTAATTTATGGGATCCGGAGGTGTTGTTTCCTTCAAATTTGTAA
>DLBG01000118.1 GCA_002494135.1 Lachnospiraceae bacterium UBA7027 | reverse complement strand
GTAATTAAAGAACTCGGCGGACTGCATAAATTTATGTCCTGGAACAAACCGATTCTTACCGATTCCGGCGGATTTCAGGTATTTTCCTTAGCCGGTCTTCGTAAAATAAAAGAAGAGGGCGTTACTTTCCAGTCCCACATTGACGGAAGACGGATTTTCATGGGACCGGAAGAAAGCATGCAGATTCAGTCAAATCTTGGATCTACCATAGCCATGGCATTCGACGAATGCCCCTCAAGCCGTGCGGACCGTAAATACGTTACCGACTCGGTTGAGCGAACGACAAGATGGCTTTATCGCTGCAAGGCAAAGCTCGATGAATTAAATCAAAGAGAAGATACCGTAAATAAAGACCAGCTTTTGTTTGGAATCAATCAGGGTGCGGTTTTCGGAGATATCCGAATCGAGCATGCCAAGAAGATTTCCGAACTTGATTTACCGGGCTATGCCATCGGCGGACTTGCCGTAGGCGAAACACACGAAGAAATGTACGAAATGCTTGAGAAAACCGTTCCGTACTTACCTGCCGACAAGCCGGTATATTTAATGGGTGTCGGAACACCGGCAAATATACTTGAAGCGGTTGAGCGCGGGGTGGATTTCTTCGATTGCGTTTATCCTTCGAGAAATGCAAGACATGCGCATTTATATACAAATTTCGGCAAACTCAATCTGATGAATGCGAAGTATGAGAGGGACGATACGCCGATTGAACCCGGCTGTCAGTGCCCGACCTGCAAGAGATATTCAAAGGCCTACATTCGTCACCTGCTGAAGGCAAAAGAGATGCTCGGAATGCGGCTTTGCGTCATCCATAATCTGTATTTCTACAACAGAATGATGGAAGAAATCCGGGATGCCATCGATGCCGGAGAATTTCAGGCTTATAAAAAACGGAAACTCGATAATTTTGAAAACAATATATAAAGGAGAAATGAAACATGTTTGACTTATTACTTACCGAAAACGGAGGCTTCTTATCCGGTCTTCTCGGAAGCAAGGGCGGAATCGTTACCACGATTGTTTATGTACTGGCGTTTATTGCAATCGTATATTTTCTGATGATTCGTCCTTCCCAGAAGGAGCAGAAAAAACAGTCCGCCATGATGCAGTCCATGGAGGTCGGCGATTTAATCGTAACGACAAGCGGATTCTACGGAGAAATCATCGACGTCTCCGAAGAAGATATTATCGTGGAGTTCGGCAACAACAAAAACTGCCGTATTCCCATGAAAAAAAGTGCGGTAGCAGAGTTGGAGAAAAAGAACGCGCAATAAAGGTCCGGAGGAAATATGAACAGAAAAGCTATTACAAGTGGGGTTATAGCTGTATTGGGCATATTATTGTTAGCCGTTTCCCTTTATCTGGGAGTCGGATTTTACTATCGCCACGGTTTCGGCTTCGGCACAACCGTTAACGGCGAAGATGTCAGCAGTCTCACCGTGGAAGAAGCGAATAAAATTCTTCTTTCCAAATATATGTACAATGCGATTGAGATTGTCGACAAGGACGGAATCGGACATTCGCTGGATCTATCGGGTGTTGAGTTAAAAGCGGACTATACACCGGGATTAAAGGAGATTAAGGCAAAAGCCAATCCCATAACCTGGGGGAAAGCTTATTTTAACAAAACCAATCATTATCAGATTGAGCCCGAAATCTCCGTTAACGATGAGCTTTTAAACAAAGCGATCGACAATTCCGAACTGATAAAAAACAGCCTTTTGTACGGAAATGAAAACACCGTTAAAATCGTTAAAACCGAAGAAGAAGGTTATACGATTGTTGATGAAACCAAGGACATGCTTCATCCCGAAACCGTAAAAAGCTGTGTAAAAGCCGCTGTTTTAAACAGACAGGCCAGTGTCAATCTGATGGATGAAGGCTGCTACGAGTCCAAGAACGATCCTTCGCTTGAAAGCAAAGTTTTAAGCCTTTATAAAAAGGTCGACAATTTTCAGAAATTCCATCTGACTTATGTCATGGGCGATCACGAGGAAGTTGTGGACCCTTCGGTTACCGCAAACTGGATTACACTCGATGAAAACGGCGAATTTTTATTCGATGACGAAGGAAACCTGATTCTCGACGAAAAAGCCGTGAAGAATTATGTGGCTTCCCTTGCGGCCAAATACGATACAAAGGGCCGGGAGCGTGATTTTAAATCGACAAGCGGTAAAATCATTCACTTCAAAAAAGAGCAGGTGCTTTACGGTAACGTACTCGACCAGAACGCGGAATACAAGCAGCTTCTTGCGGATATTGCCAGCGGCGAGAGCAACATCCGCCGGGAGCCGAAGTACGATACCAAGGCTTTTGCGCAGGGCGCGGATGATGTCGGAAACACTTATATCGAAATCAACATGACCGAGCAGCACCTTTACTATTACAAAAACGGTGTGATTGTGCAGGAATCCGATTTCGTATCCGGCTGTACAGCCAGAGGAAACGGAACTCCGGAACTGTTTGCCTGTGTCAGAAACAAAGCAAAGAACGTTACCTTAATCGGTCCCGGTTACGAAAGCTTTGTTTATTACTGGATGGGAATCTGGAGAGGATACGGCATGCACGATGCAACCTGGCGCGGGAAGTTCGGCGGAGAAATCTACAAGACAAACGGTTCGCACGGATGCATTAACCTTCCGCTTGCTTTCATTAAGGAATTTTATCCGGAAGTTGAAGTCGGAACACCTTTGATTACTTTCTATGAGCCCGTGGAAACGGATCCCGAAGAAATAAAGAAACAGGAAGAGGCAAAGAAACTCGAAGAAGAGAGAAAGGCCGAAGAGGCAAGAAAAGCGGAAGAGGAAAGAAAACGACAGGAAGAGCAGCAACAACAGCAGCCCGAACAACAGCCTGCCGAGCAGCCTCAGCCGGAAGCACAGCCCCAGCCGCAACCGGAACCCCAGCCCGAGCCTCAGCCCGAGCCCCAGCCGGAAGCACAGCCTGAGCCTCAGCCGTAATATAAATTGCAACGGAAAGTCTGCCCGGTTTGCAAATTTAGTATTGTTAATTTTTTGACGGTTTTATCATTGACGATTAAATTTAAGAATTGTACAATGGAAAACGTCGGTAATAAATATTACTCGGATGAAGGAGGATAAATTAAATGTCCAGAGTGTACAATTTTTCCGCAGGTCCCGCTGTTTTACCTGAAGAAGTTTTAAAAGAAGCAGCAGAAGAAATGTTGGATTACAAGGGATCCGGCCAGTCCGTAATGGAAATGTCCCACAGATCCAAAGTTTACGATCAGATTATTAAAGAAGCGGAAGCTGATTTAAGAGAACTGATGAACATTCCCGATAATTACAAAGTACTTTTCTTACAGGGCGGTGCATCCCAGTTCTTCGCAGAAGTTCCCATGAACATGATGAAGAATAAAAAAGCCGGCTACATCCTTACCGGTCAGTGGGCAAAGAAGGCATTTGCAGAAGCCAAGATTTATGGCGAAGCAGTTGAACTTGCATCCTCTGCAGACAAGACTTTCTCCTATATTCCCGATTGTTCCGATCTCCCCATCACGGATGATATGGACTATGTATACATTTGCGAAAACAACACGATTTACGGTACCAAGTTTAAAGAGCTTCCCAACACCAAGGGAAAAGATCTGGTAGCAGACGTATCTTCCTGCTTCTTATCCGAGCCCGTTGATGTAACAAAGTATGCCGTAATCTACGGCGGTGTTCAGAAGAACGTCGGCCCTGCAGGCTGCGTTATCGCAATCATTCGTGAAGATCTGATTACCGATGATGTTCTTCCCGGAACTCCGACCATGTTAAAGTGGAAGACCCAGGCTGATGCGGATTCCCTTTACAATACGCCTCCCTGCTACACGATTTACATCTGCGGCAAGGTATTCAAATGGTTAAAGAAGAAGGGCGGACTTCAGGCAATGAAGGAACTTAACGAGAAAAAGGCAAAAATCCTTTATGATTTCCTTGACGAGTCCAAACTTTTCATGGGAACCGTTGTTGCAAAAGACCGTTCCTTAATGAACGTTCCTTTCGTTTGCAGAATCGAAGATGCCGACAAGAAGGCCGAGATCGAAGCAAAATTCATCAAAGAAGCGACCGAAGCCGGTTTTGTCAACTTAAAGGGTCACAGAACCGTAGGCGGTATGAGAGCAAGTATCTATAATGCAATGCCCATCGAAGGCGTAGAGAAACTTGTTGAATTCATGAAGAAATTTGAAAAGGAGAATCTGTAATGTTTCAGTATCATTGCTTAAATCCCATTGCAAAATGCGGACTTGATAATTTTGATGCAAATTATGCACAGACCGAAGACGTAAACGCTGCAGAAGGTATCCTCGTAAGAAGTGCCGTTATGCATGAGATGGAGTTTTCCGATAACCTTTTATGCGTAGCACGTGCAGGCGCAGGCGTTAACAACATTCCTCTGGATAAACTGGCAGAGAAAGGTGTTGTTGTATTCAACACCCCAGGTGCAAACGCTAACGGCGTAAAAGAGCTTGTAATCGCAGGTATGCTGCTTGCTTCCCGTGATATCGTAGGCGGTATCGAATGGGTAAAAGAGAACAAAGCAGACGAGAATATCGCAAAGACTGCCGAGAAGGCA
>DLBG01000105.1 GCA_002494135.1 Lachnospiraceae bacterium UBA7027 | reverse complement strand
GTTCGAGTCCCCGATGGCTCACGAAAAAAGGAAATCCGCGGATTTCCTTTTTTAAGCGGATGTGGTGGAACTGGCAGACACGTCAGATTTAGGTTCTGATGCCGCAAGGTGTGCAGGTTCAAGTCCTGTCATCCGCAAAACGGGCAGTCGTTGCGACTGCCTTTTCTTTTTCGGAAATTCTTTTTCCGAATGCTTTTATACGGGTGGGAAATATGATAAAATAACCGTGTATGAGCGTTTTGGAAAAACGTTTTTTGCGAAAGGGGAAAGATTATGAAAAGAATACGGAAAATCGGTATTGTTTTTGTACTGATGGCAGCCATGTGCGCAACCATGTTCGGCTGTACGATGTCTCCGCAGAAGAAGGCTTTCAGGGATTACGGAAGAAGTCTTCAGTCGGATTCTTCCTATTGGCAGGCCATCTCCGAATCATCGGATAAAATGGATACGCGTGATATGACTTCCGCCAAAGCTGTGATTCAGGCATCCATTATTCCCAATCTTGATAAAATCGAGCAGAATGCAATTGCCCGTAATTCCTCCATCACGGATCCGGAACTTCAGAAAGCCGATGAACAGTATGTACAGTGCGTCCAGAATTTAAAGAAAGGCTATAAGTTGCTTCTCGAAGGAATCAACAACAATAATCGCGATACCGTAAATCAGGCAATCAACTACATTCAGGGTGCGATTACGAACATGAAGAACTATGTTACTTCCGTAAAATCCTACATGAATAAATACGGAATCAAGTCGGATGAATCCATGGATGAGGTTTTAAAGGAACTGAATTCACTTTAAGGAAGAACGGAAACAGAGCAGGCTTATGTTTGTGCCTGTTCTTTTCGAATAAGAGGGGAAACGAATGGCGTTTCAGTTGAAACTGATTCCCGAAGTGGTCTATTTTGCCACGTACATGGCCATCAATGACAGAAGGCTGTATGACCGGGAATGGTTTAGAATCAACAGATTAATAGATACGGCAGGGTTCGGACCGGAGGTTCGCAGTACGGCGGTTGCCATCATTCAGGACCATGCGGACAAACCGCTTCTGGATGATATTATCGATACGCTCTGTTCGGCTCCGGATGAGACGAAAGAGTTTACCTTATATTTCGGACTTCTGATTGCCTATGAGGACGGAACCTTCCGCGATAAGGAAGAGGTTTTGTTCTCACGTCTCTGCAAACGTTTTCGTGTGGAGAAAAAGCGTTATGCGAAGATTCAGCAGGATGCCAGAAATGAAGTCATCGGCGGGAATGCCCGCGATGAGAATGCCAAGGCCGGTTTCTTAAGGGAACTCAATACCAGATATAACGGTGCACTCTTCGAAGGCGAGCAGTACGACAGCGTTGTAAAGCAGATGCAGAAGGTGGCAAAGGAAGATCTGGAGGTTTCCACAAACTGTATCGAAAAAAGCGCGGAGCTGTTTCTCGTTGCCCCGAAGATATTAAAGGACCAGCAGGAAAAGGTGCTTCGCTACGAAGGCCGGTTAAACGACTCCGAAGAAAAAAAGCAGCTTGAGAATCTCTTCTCCAGCCTTCGCGATAAAGAGGAAGCCATGTTAAAACAGGCAGACGAGAGCCTGACCATGCTAAAAAACAAGCAGACAGCTGCAAGCGCCTACTATACGGTTTCCTTTATGGGACGTACCAAAGCCGGAAAGAGTACCTTGCATTCGGTTCTTCTGGGCGGAATCAACTACGAATTCATCGGTGTGGGAAGCGAACGTACCACCCGTTACAATTATGTGTATGACTGGAACGGTATCCGCATCATCGATACACCGGGCATCGGTGCCCCGGGCGGAGAGGATGATGTGGAAATTGCGGAAGATGTGGCGGACGAAAGCGATTTGATCTGCTATGTGGTAACTTCCGACAGTATCCAGGAGACGGAATTTAATTTCTTAAAGAAATTAAAGGACCGTAACAAACCGGTCATCATCCTTTTAAACAAAAAAGACAATTTTCTTCGAAGCAGTAAGAAAAAGGAAGCCTTTCTGGCAAATCCCCTGGACTGGTATACAAGGGAAGGAGAGGACAGCATATCCGGTCACTTAAACCGAATCCACACGTATGTTTCGAAGAACCACGAATTTCATAATTACCGCGTGGTTCCGGTTCATCTGCTGGCAGCCAAGACCGCCCTTGGGGAAACCGATCCCGAGGCCAAGCGCAGGCTGATGGAAGGGTCCAGAATTCAGGAATTCCTTTCTGCGTTAAGCGATATGATCCAGTCAAACGGCGTCATCATGCGTTCCCAGACCATTTACAATGCGGCGGTTTATCACATGGAATGCAACGAAATGTCTATCCGGGACCAGATTAATGCGCTGAACGCTTTTATCAAGGTTCTCGACAAAAACCGTTCCAAGGTCATGATGAAACTAAAAAAGGCTGCCAAGGACCGTAAGACGGAACTGGCGTCCGCCATCGAAGCAACCTATGAAGCATTCATCACCGATGAGGTGCAGCGTTTCGTCAACACGCACTACGCGGAATCCAAGAGTGAAATCAACAGCTCCTGGAAGAAATTCCTGGGTGAGGGAAGGCTGAAGGAATATATCGAAAACGATTACGAACGCATCTGGAATGCGTATAACAATCAGGTGGAAGACATTCTGCTTGAAGTGGAAGAGGATATGGCCTTCTCCGTGGAGTTCGGCGAATTGGCAACCGTGGATACGGGAACGCTGTTCGATATAAGGGGCGGTACGGAAATCGGCGGAGCGCTTCTCGGCGTCGGAGCCATAGTGGCCTTTGCCTTAGGATCCAACCCCGTGGGCTGGGTGCTTTTAGGAGTGGCAATGGCAGCAGGTGTTGCTTCCTACTTCATGAAATCCAAGTCCAGACAGCTCGGAGAGAAGAAGTCCAAAATATACGACTCCATCAAACGCAACATGGAAGAGATGCGCGCGGAGAACATACGGGAGGTTACCGAGAAGTTCGATACGACGCACAAAAAGATCATCGGTAAAATCGGACGCTACTACGGAATCATCATTAACGGCCTGGACGAGTTAAGATCCACACTTTCCGATACCTTAACGGACCAGGTGGAGTATGTGGACATTTTAAACCGTCGCTATGCGGGAAGAATTTTAAACTACATGGCGCAGGAAGAGATGATCGATATTTTAAACGAGGCCGATTTATCGAAAGTCGAAGTGGTCAGGGAATTTCGGAAAGAGATTGTAATTATGGGACCTGCCGTCAAAGATTTTACACCGGTATTTTCCCCGGGGCAGATATCCGAAATTTTGCAGGAAGAGGTAAGAATCGGCGATAAAGGAGAGGGTTATGAAGAATGATTTATTTTTCCAGATGATGTCGGAGAAACAAAAAGAACTGGAGAACGAGGTTTTCCGTCTTTTTCGTGAGAACAACTCCGAAAATATAACGTCCGTTAAGGACAGACTGAAGGAAATCGAGGACGAGTCCCGCCTTCGTATCGCATTCGTGGGACAGCACAACGCCGGCAAATCCACGATTATTTCCGCACTGACGGGAAACCGCCAGATTCGTATTTCGGCGAACGTGGAAACCGACGCCACCGAAAGTTATGAGTGGGGCAACGTGATTCTTTACGATACACCGGGTCTTTACGCCGGCGTGAAAACAGAGCATGACCGCTTTGCGAAGGAAGCCATCAACAATTCGGATCTGCTTGTATTCTGCATTACGTCCTCGCTTTTTGACGATCTTTTAATCCACGACTTTGTGGACCTTGCCTACAAGCGTGCCTATAAGAATAAAATCATCCTGCTGGTGAACAAGATGTCCCAGGAGGACGGCGAATTCGACGTGCTTCGCAGGAATTATTTAAAGACCTTAAGTTCCACGCTGGCGGATCTGGGCGGATCGCTTGACGATTTTCCCATTGCCTTTGTGGATGCAAAGGACTACAGGGAAGGCATCCTGGAAGAAGATGACGAACTGGTGGAACTTTCCAATTTCGATTCCTTCATCGCTTTGTTAAACCGTGAGATTGAAGCCAAAGGCCTTTTGGCGAAACTGGAGACCAAGTGTAATGTCTTAACCGATGCCATTGCGGATGAGATTACCGGTACGGGTACGGAGCTGGATAAGAATATGATGACGGTTTTAAACCGCTTAACCAGAACGTTCCGTACGCTCCGCAGGGAAACCCGCGCCAATATCAATCGCAGGGAGCTGGATCTTCGTAGCGGCATTATGGATGTCTGTGCGGAATTCTCCGCCAAGGTCGGCGAAGTAAAACTGACGGAAGCGGATTCCGACGAGGTCAACAAGCAGATTGAGAAACTCGTGGAAGCAACGCTTTCCGACATCGAGGAAATTTTACAGAAGACCAACAAGCAGATGGACGACGAAATCGGCGGAATATTAAAATCGGACATCGGCATGTATGTATTTCAGAAAATCGACAAGTCCGACCTAAGCAAACCCATGGCGGCAAGCGAGAAGTACATGGATTTTGCGAAGCAGTTTGCGGATTTTGCGGGCTTTATCAAAATCGAGGCTGCCAAGGCTCTCGGTATTTTAAAAATTGTCCGTACGGCCGGAAAGGTCGGAAAGGCAGCGGATTTCTTCGATCCCCTTATGGCAACGCTCGATGTTGCGGTAGCGGTGGGTGAAAAAATCGCCGAGGAAAAGCACATTAAGGAAGTGATGGAAGTCAGAAACAAGCTTTTCAACAATTTCTCCTCCATCGCATCCGATTACATCAAACAGATCGACAAACAGTATGACGAGCTGGAGAACGAGCTTTTCGAAAGCAAGGCAAGAGAAATCGAAGAAATCAAAAACAGTATGGTACTCGAAGCGGACAACAACTCCGCTTACGTAACCGAATTAAAGAAATTAAGCCGTTCCTTACGCGATCTGGTGGATCGGATAGAGGAAGGCGTGGAGGAGTAAGGTCATGGGAAAAAATGCGGCAAAAGAAGGTGCGAAGGCATCCGGGCAATCCTATCTCGGTACAGTGCTTTTAGCGGTTGCCTTCTTCTTTGCGGGACTCGGATGTTTTCTTTACAACAACAATACGGAGGTAACAAAGCTTGTTGTTGCAATTATTCTGTTTATCTGCGGACTTGTGTTTCTGATTAAGGGAGGCGACTGGTTTGTGGATGGAGCAACCGCCATTGCGGAGAAGTTTAAAGTGCCGGAGATTCTGATCGGTGCGACCGTGGTTTCCATCGGAACCACGCTTCCCGAGGTTATGGTTTCCGCTCAGGCGGCGGCAAAAGGAAACAGCGGTATTTCTTACGGAAACGCGATAGGCTCCATTATCTGCAATGTTTCTCTGATTGCGGCAATTACGCTGGCGGTAAGACCGGCCAGGGTAGAGAAAAAGACGTTACGGATTCCGGTCATTTTCTTCTTTGTTGCGGCGGGATTCTATGCGGTGAATGCATATGTATTCGGAGAATTCTCGAGAGTGACGGGTATTGTTCTTCTGCTGATATTTCTCGTTTATATGGTAATTAACGTTAAGCAGGCTCTTTCGGAGGTAAAGGCGAAAAAGGAAGGGACGGCAGGTCATTCTTCCGACGGTGCGGGTGAAGCCCCCGGTAAAGAAGTAAGCGAAGAGGATGACGATAAAAAGAAAGAAATGCCGATCTGGGTTTCTTTGGTTTTGCTCATTCTGGGTGCAGCCGTCATTGCATTCGGTGCCACTCTTTTAGTAGATAACGGTACCATAATCGCACAGAAAGTCGGCGTGCCGGATTCGGTAATCGCGTTAACCTTTGTGGCACTGGGAACTTCCCTGCCGGAACTTGTAACCGCAATTACCTCACTGATAAAGGGACACGGAGCATTGTCTTTAGGCAACATCATCGGCGCGAATCTTTTCAACCTGGTGCTGGTTTCCGGTCTTGCCGTTACGATTCGTCCGTTTGCGGTACCGAGCGAGAAACTGATTGCCGGCATGAATGCTTCTCTGTTAGTGGATATTCCGTTATTCTTCCTGGTAATGCTTCTGCTTACCGTACCGCCTTTAATAAAGGGAAAACTGTACCGCTTCCAGGGAATCGCGCTTCTTGTTATCTACGCGGCATATTTGGCATTCCAGTTCCTGGCTTAGAGATTTTTCGCGGAATGTATGATTGAATGAAAGAGGGGAAAACAAAGATGAAAAATAAAAGCACGGCCTTACGAATGAAGACGGCGATTTTACTGACGATTTGTACGGTGTTTGCCATATCGGCGCTTGCCTGTTCAAATTCGCCCGCGGACGGACAGCAGGGAAAATATGTCTGTGAGTGGGAAAAAGGCCCCATCTATACACTCGATCACCCGAATTACTATTATACGCTGGACGGACACGGCAAAGGGGAATACTATCACAAGGATTCCACCCATAAAGTGAAGTACACCTACAATTCGGACGGAACCATCAATCTGCAGGACACCATTACCGGAATCAAGTACAACGGAACCCTTCAAAACGGTGAACTGCACATTTACGACGGCAACAAGGATAGCACGACGGTTTCCGAATTCCTGTTCATCCGGGAATAATTTTCAAACGCTTTTTACAGAGTATTTGAAGACGGAATCTGTTTGTGGTACAATTATCTACGCTGTTGTTTGAAAAACAACGGCAATCCGGCACCATGTGTAAAGTGAAACAATAAAATAATATACAAAAGGAGTATTGCCATGAATCTTTCACCACTTCAAAAAGCAAGATATGAGTATTCCCCGAAACTTGCCGGAATGCTCAAAAACGGAGTCGCAGAGATCTGTGTTAAGGAAGGCGAAGAAACCGCTTCCGTTGCAGATCAGGACAAAATCAAAGAACTCTTCCCGAATACTTACGGTAAGAAGGAAATCACCTTTGTAAAAGGTGCAAACAACGCTCCCGCAAAGAAATGGGTAGTAGGTGTTATTCTTTCCGGCGGACAGGCACCCGGAGGACACAACGTTATTTCCGGTCTTTACGATGCATTAAAGGCAGCTGACAAGGAGAACGTTTTACTCGGCTTCAAGGGCGGTCCGAGCGGACTTTTGGAAGACGATTATGTGGAATTCACCGATGAATTCATCAACGCTTACAGAAATACCGGCGGTTTCGATATTATCGGATCCGGACGTACCAAATTAGAGACCAAAGAGCAGTTTGCGGTTGTTGAGGAAGTAGCAAAGAAGCATGGCCTCAGCGCAATCGTTATTATCGGTGGTGATGATTCCAATACCAACGCGGCCGTACTTGCAGAGTACATGGCAGCAAAGAATACAGGCATTCAGGTAATCGGATGCCCCAAGACCATTGACGGTGACTTAAAGAATGAAGATATCGAGGCTTCTTTCGGTTTCGATACCGCAACCAAGACCTACTCCGAATTAATCGGTAACATCGAAAGAGATGCCAACTCCGCAAAGAAGTACTGGCACTTCATCAAGGT
>DLBG01000112.1 GCA_002494135.1 Lachnospiraceae bacterium UBA7027 | reverse complement strand
GAATCCGACGCTCGGACAGTGCTCCATTACGGCATTTCTGATGCAGGATCTGTACGGCGGCAAAGTTTACGGCATTCTGCGTTCGGGCGGAAATTATCACTGCTTTAACGTAATCGGAGACTGCGTATTCGATTTAACCAGCGAGCAGTTTGGAGACGAAGTTCTTGATTACAATGACTGTTCGGAGCAGTTCCGCAAGGTGCATTTTGCAAAAGAAGAAAAAAGGCTGCGCTATGAGTTTTTAAAATCGCAGCTTTCGGAATATCTTAGAAACGAAAAAGAGCAGGGAACATTAGTAAACAATGGCTGATACACAATCCGCAAAATATAAAATGATGACCGAAACGCCGGTACCGAAGCTTATCGTGAAGCTTGCAATCCCGACCGTCATCAGTATGCTGGTAACCGGCATGTATAATATGGCGGATACTTTTTTTGTGGGTAAAATTTCCACGGAAGATACGGCTGCAGTCAGCCTTGTATTCAGTATCATGGCCCTGATCCAGGCGGTCGGATTTTTCTGCGGGCAGGGGTCCGGAACCTATCTTTCCAGAAGACTCGGAGCCGGAGAGAAGGATAAAGCGGAAGAGATGGCTGCGACCGGCTTTGCTACGGCTGCGATACTTGGTGTTTTGATTACGATTCTCGGGAATGTTTATGCAGAACCGATTGCGTATTTCCTCGGGGCAGATGATGAAAGCATCGTTCAGACGGTAAGTTATCTGCGAATCATACTGATGGGTGCGCCCTTCATGACCTGTCAGTTTGTGGTGAATAACCAGCTTCGATTCCAGGGCAGCGCAATTTATGCAATGATTGGTTTGTTCTGCGGTGCCGTAGTGAATGTGGGGCTCGATCCTCTTATGATTTTCGGATTTCATATGGGAATATCCGGTGCGGCGGTTGCCACGATTTCCGCGCAGTTAGTAAGCTTTGTGGTGCTTTTGATTGGTACCACGAAAGGCGGAAACCTGCGGTTAAGTTTAAAAAATATCCGACTGACACCGCATTATATGAAGGAAATCGTAAACGGCGGAATGGCCTCCCTGTTAAGACAGGGGCTTGCTGCGGTTGCCACGCTTCTTATGAATCATGTTGCAAGAGATTTGGGAGCAAATGCAGCGGTTGCTGCAATGGGAGTGGTGACGAAAGTCGTGATGATGATCGGATGCGCCATGATCGGATTCGGACAGGGCTTTCAACCGGTCTGTTCATACAATTACGGAGCAGGATTTAAGGGACGTGTCCGGGAAGGCTTCTTTTTCTGTGTAAAATACGGGACGATATTTTTAACGCTCGGAGCGGCTGTTTTAATTCTCTTTGCGGAGCCCATCGTGCACACGATGAGAGATGATCCGGCCGTTGTGGAAATCGGCAAGGTAGCACTTCGATGGCAGGCGGCGGCCCTTCCGTTCCTTGCATTTTCATCCATGGCCAATATGCTTTTGCAGGCAACGGGCAAAGGGTTTAAAGCTTCCGTAGCTTCTTCCTGCCGGAGCGGCCTTTGTTTCATACCGCTTTTATACATCCTGACCTTCTTTTTCGGAATACGCGGACTGGAAGCCACACAGGCCGTGGCGGATTTCCTTGCATTTCTTGTCGCCATTCCGCTGGCGGTATCGGAACTAAAGAAAATGAAATAATCGATTTGTCACACGGATTTTACTTCTCCGCAGGATTCACGTTTCATGAGCTCGCAAGGGATTTTTACTTTCAGCGGAGTGTGAATCTGAAGGTTGGAAGATACGTACACCAGATTGGCTCCGTGGGCACCCATGTCGTAAGAAGGCGCATGGATGGAAGTCAGGGCCGGAGTGGTGTATTTGCATGCTTCCACGTCGTTAAAACCAATCACGGAAATATCGTTCGGAATGGAAAGTCCGGCCTCGCTAATGGCGCGCATGGCGCCGAAGGCGATGGCATCACTTGCCGCAAAGACTGCCGTAGGGCGGTCTTTTTTTTTTAAAAGCTCCTTCATCATTTCATAGCCGGAGGCTGAGGTAAAAGATCCCTCCACCAGCCAGCTTTCACTGTCCAGATTGTGGCGTTTCATGTAATGCAGATACTGGCGCTTTCTGTAATCGTTAATCGCTTCATGGTTCCCGACGTATTCCAGACCGCCAAGGTAAGCGATGCGTTTATGGCCGAGTTTTTCCAGATAGTGGAGAGCATCGCGTACCGCCTGGTCGAAGTCCATCGTGATGGAAGTGATGGGATATTTGTCCACGGGCATGTCGAGGAAAACGGTGTTCGGACAGATCTGAATGAAACGCCGTATTTCCTTATCCGAAAACTTTCCGATGCAGACCAGACCGTTGATGTCTTTTAAAACCTCCGCGGGATCATTGTCGGAAGGGAAAAGTCTGGTGATTGCAATGTTATTTTTCCCGCAGAAATCTTCCACGCCCTGTCTGGCGGCAAGATAGTAGGTGTCCGTCAGCTCCTCCTCTGCAGAAAACCACTGCACAATTCCCATGGTAAAAGCCGCCTTCTTCGCCTGTGCGGAATGAATCGGTTTGGTATATCCGACGCGTGTTGCGATTGCAAGCACGCGTTCTTTGGTTTCCTTTGAAACGCTCAAACTCTCGTCCTGGTTTAAAATTCTCGATACGGCGCCGGCAGAAATGCCGGCTTCTTTTGCAATGTCACGAATCGTCGCCATATAATTACCTCACATCGTATGTTTACTAAACATATATTAGCATAAAATCTGCAGTTTTCAAGATTTTTGTTTAGTAAACAAATGGTAAACAGATTGACGGTTTAGTAAACGTTTGTTAGAGTTAAATTACAGAAAGATACAGGGACACGGAGGGAACAATATGAAGACAATTTCCGGCATCAGAAAAACAATCGAATCCGGCAGGGCAGACGAGAAACTGCTTGATCTTTATCAGGACGCATCCGTGCTTTCCTATCAGAAAGAACGCTATTTAAAGGCACTGGATGCTTTTGCCGCACTTTACGGGGATGAAAAGGTGTCTGTATATTCCGCACCGGGCAGAAGCGAGGTTATGGGAAATCATACGGATCACCAGCAGGGTGAAATTCTTGCGGCAAGCGTAAATCTGGATGCCATCGCCGTGGTTCATCCAAACGAAGACGGCATCATCCGTTTAAAATCCGACAACTATCCGGAAATCAAAGTAAACGTAAATGATATAAAAATAAAAAAATCCGAAAAGGAAACCACCAAGGCTCTGGTAAAAGGAGTTCTTTGCGGATTCACAGACAGAGGATACCGAATCGGAGGATTCGAGGCATTTGTGACGAGTGACGTAATCATCGGCGCGGGACTTTCTTCTTCTGCCGCGTTCGAGACTTTAATCGGAACCATCCTTTCCAACCTTTACAACAAAGGCAGGGTATCCGCCATAGAAATCGCACTCATCGGCCAGTTCGCAGAGAATGTATATTTCGGCAAACCCTGCGGGCTGATGGACCAGATGGCCTGCTCGGTCGGAAATCTGGTTCATGTGGATTTTGCGGATAAGAACAATCCGAAAGTGGAGAAGGTGGATTTTGATCTGTCCGCACACGGTTACAGCCTGTGCATTACCGATACCAAGGGCTCCCATGCGGATTTAACGAATGAATATGCGGCAATTCCGAAGGAGATGAAAGAAGTTGCCGGATACTTCGGAAAAGACATATTGCTTGGCATCACCCTTGAAGATGTACTTGAAAACGCCGAAGAATTAAGAAACCGCTTCACAGACCGCGCAGTGCTTCGGACGATTCATTTTATCGAAGAAAACAAACGCGTGCAAAGAGGCGTGGAAGCATTAAGGAAGGGAAAGACGGCAGATTTTCTTGCCGGCGTGAGAGCATCCGGAAATTCCTCCTTTAAGTATCTGCAGAATGTATACACTTCTTCGGATGTGGCGCACCAGAATATTTCCCTGGCGCTTGCAGTAAGCGATACGGTACTGGATGCAAAGAACGAGGCAAGTCGTGTTCACGGCGGCGGATTCGCCGGAACCGTTCAGGCATTTGTGAAGGATAAAAACGTAGCGAAGTACAAAACCGCCATGGAGAAACTTTTCGGAGAAGGCAGCTGCCACGTTTTGAAAATCCGCAAGTACGGCGGCGTGAAAGTTTTTGACTGAGACGACGGCGGAAGAAAGAAAACGGCGGAAGAAAGACGACAAAATAAAGACGACGAAATAAAGAGGACGACAACATGCAGGAACTGATATATGAACTGGTTGAATATGGGATTCAAAACGGCCTGATTCCCGAAGAGGATATCACCTACCGCGTTAATGTGCTGGCGGAGTTCTTTGATGTAAGTGATTTTACGACGTCTTTTTGGGAATACGAAGCACAAAGAAACGGCATTCCCGCCAATCTTTCCCCGGACGAGATGAACAAACCGGGTGGCGGCACACCGGCGGTCATCAAAAGGCGAACAATCGGTGAAATCCTTGGTGAAATCTGTGATTTGGCCGTTAAAAATGGTATAATCAAAGAAGATACCGTAACGAATCGCGACCTCTTCGATACAAAGGTGATGGGACTTATCACACCGGCTCCGAGTGTTGTCAGAAAGAAGTTTGATGAGCTGTATGCAGAGTCTCCCGAGGCTGCGACAAAGTGGTATTACGATTTCAGTATTTCTACAAACTACATTCGTAAAGACCGTATTGTCCGGGATGAAAAATGGGCAACCGATACCGCATACGGTCCGATTGATATCAGCATCAATTTGGCAAAGCCGGAGAAGGATCCCAAGGCAATCGCGGCGGCGGGAGCGGCAAAGAAGAGCGGATATCCCGCATGTTTACTCTGCAAGGAGAACGAAGGATACGCAGGCCACTTAACACATCCGGCAAGACAGAATCATCGAATTATTCCCGTTACACTCGGGGGCGAACAGTATTACCTGCAGTATTCCCCTTACGTTTATTACAACGAACATTGCATCGTTTTTAATGAAAAACACATACCGATGGTAATCAACAGAGCGGTATTTACAAAGCTCTTCGATTTTATCGACTGTTTCCCGCACTACACCGTCGGCTCCAATGCAGACCTGCCGATTGTAGGCGGCTCCATATTAAGCCACGATCACTTTCAGGGCGGAAATTACACCTTCGCAATGGCGAAGGCGGACTACGAGGAAACCTTTGAACTGAAGAAATATCCGCACATCAAAGCAGGCATCATAAAATGGCCGATGTCGGTGATCCGCTTACAGGGAGAGGACCGGACACAGATTGAGGAAGCATCGTATGAGATTCTTCAGAAGTGGAGAGGATACAGCGATGAAAGCGCAGGCATCCGGAGTTTCTCCGTTTCGGAAAATGACGGACCGCGTATTCTGCACAATACCATCACTCCCATCGCACGAATGAGGGGTGACCTTTATGAAATCGATCTGGTGCTTCGAAACAACCGCACGGATAAGGAACATCCCTGGGGAATCTTCCATCCGACAGCGGATTTGCACCACATCAAGAAAGAGAATATCGGACTGATTGAGGTAATGGGGCTGGCGATTTTACCCGCAAGATTAAAAACGGAGCTGGCCGAACTTGAGAAACGCATTCTTGACGGAAGCGATTTAAGAGGAAGCGAACTGACCGCAAAACACGCCGACTGGGCGGAAGAATGGCGAGGCGCTTATCCGGATCTTTCGAGGGAAAACATCCACGGGGTCGTACAAAATGAGGTCGGAAAGGTTTTCGCGAAAGTCCTGGAATGCGCAGGGGTATATAAAAGAGACGAAAAGGGAAGAGCGGCATTTTGCCGATTCATAAAAAGTCTGGACGAATGAGATAAAAAAGGGTTAACGGCCCGTATTCCGGGCAGATTGGGGAGGTCACATGGAGCAGAGAATCTATCTTAACAACGGCTGGTATTTCAGTGATGCTTACCATGCAGGCATGGAGAAGACGGACTACCGTTATGAGGAGGAAACTCCCGTGCGGATTCCTCACACGGTTGCGGTAACTCCCCTGCACTATTTTGATGAGCACGAGTACCAGAAAATTTCGGCATATTTCAAAACCTTTAACGTCCCGGCGGCGTGGATGGATAAGGATGTTTTTTTAACTTTCGACGGCGTGGCACATTCCTGTGTCGTTTACATCAACGGGAAAGTCGCCGGAGAGCATTTCTGCGGTTACACCGCGCTGACGCTGAATATTAAGGATCTTTTAGACTACGGTCACGAGAACCTCATCATGGTTCGCGTAAACAGCCGCGAGGATCAGAACATTCCCCCCTTTGGATTCGTAATCGATTATATGACCTACGGCGGCATTTACCGTGATGTTTATCTGGAAGTAAAAGATCCGGCACACGTTGAAGATGCTTATGTGTCCGGTGATATGGACGGCAGAATCCGGCTGGATTTCACCGCAACGGCAGCAGCGGCGGGCAAAAAACTCACCGTTTCCGTGGGTGGCGTAACGCTGGGAGAAGAGATTCTGCAAACAGGGAACAAATCCGGAGAAGACGCCGCCGGGGATCAGGCAGACAACGCTAAGGATCAGGCAGATACCGCGAAAGAGCCGATTCATCTTCTGCGCGAATATGCGATATCAAGCCCGCTTCTATGGTCACCGGAGGTTCCGAACCTTTATACGATTAAGATGACGCTGGAAGACGAATTCGGTGTGGTATCCGACGAAAAGGAAGTGCGGTTCGGTTTCCGTACGGCGGTTTTTAAAGAAGACGGATTCTATCTCAACGGGGAAAAATATAAAATCCGCGGCCTGAACCGCCATCAGAGTTATCCTTACGTCGGCTATGCAATGCCGAAGAATCCGCAGCGAAACGACGTATATCTGTTAAAAAAAGAGCTCGGGCTCAATGCGGTTCGTACATCGCATTACCCGCAGTCCCATCACTTCCTCGAAGCCTGCGACGAAATGGGACTTCTGGTCTTTACCGAAATCCCGGGCTGGCAGCATATCGGTGATGAGACCTGGAAATTAAAAGCAATTAAGAATACCGAGGACATGGTGCTTCAATACCGCAACCATCCTTCCATCATTCTCTGGGGCGTGCGCATCAATGAATCCGTCGATGACGACGATTTCTACAAACGCACCAATGAAGCGGCCCACCGCCTCGATCCGGTACGTCAGACCGGCGGCGTGAGATGCTACAAGAAGATGAGCCTTTTAGAGGATGTATATACTTACAACGATTTTGTACACAGCGGTGACAATCAGGGCTGCGATACGAAAAAGAGCGTTACCTCCGATACAAACAAAGGATATTTAATCAGCGAGTACATGGGCCATATGTTCCCGACCAAAGCATTTGACTGGGAAGAGAAGCGCCTGGAGAATGCCATCCGCCACGCAAGGGTTTTAAATGACGTGGCAAAAAATGACGACATTGCAGGTTCCTTCGGCTGGTGTATGTTTGAT
>DLBG01000087.1 GCA_002494135.1 Lachnospiraceae bacterium UBA7027 | reverse complement strand
TGCAGCAGCACCTCAGGCAGCACCTGCTCCCGATGCAGCACCTAAAAAGGAACTGACTCCGGAAGAGAAGAAAAAGAAAACAACGAAGATTATTGTCGGTGTCGCAATCGGCGTCGGAGTTGCCATTGTCGGCATTATACTGCTCAGTCTCTTGATTTCCATTCTTACGGTATTTAAGAAACCCAAAGTAAACTTAAACAAGTATGTTACCGTAAGCTACGATGGTTATGAAGGACGCGGCAGAGCTACCGCAGTTATTGATTATAACCAGCTTCGTTCGGATTACAGAAATAAGATTAAGATTAAGAGAAAATATGCAGATGCCATTCGTCCCAACTATTTCGGATATGCATCCGCAACCGATGCGGAAGTCGGCATGGAATACTTCCTTGATTCCATCCATGTAAGCGTTGAACCAGGTTCCGGACTTACCACCGGCGATTCCGTTCAGGTTACTTTCGATATTGATGACGCTACCTTAACCGAATACTGCAAGGTAAAAGTAAAGCACAAAGATTTCAGTTCCAAGGCAGAAGGATTTAAGCAGGCAGCATTATTCGATCCGTTTGAGTTCATTACTTTAAGCTATTCCGGTATTGCTCCCAACGGATATGTGAACATTGCAAAAGATTTCAGCAATGAGATGGTTGATTACATCAACTACGAAGTTTCCAAGAACAGTGAATTAAGCAACGGGGATAAGATTATAGTCAAAGCAAAAATCGGAAACGAGGACAGTTTTGCAGATCGTTTCGGCGCTCTTCCCAACCAGGATGAGAAGGAATATACGGTAGAAGGTCTTCCGGCATATATTCAGTCAGCATCCGAAATCCCTGATGAAACCATTCAGAAGATTACCGCACAGGCAAATGATACCATCCGTTCCAAATACAAGAGAGAAGGATCCAACTATTCGGCCGGTTACGAAGTGGAATCCGTACAGTATGTCGGCAACTATTTCTTAAAGCCCAAAGCCGGTTCCGGAAATAACGGAAACGCTGTATTTTTTGTATTCAAGGTAAATTACAATGCGCACTACAGAGAAGAAAACGCTCAGGTATCGACTTATGTTGTATTCCGTTACAATGACATTAAGAATCTTCCCGATGAAGGCGTTTATGTAAATGTAATGGAATATCAGTTGCTTGCAGACTCCTACCTTGTAGAAGGCGTGTTTAATAATGAAAACTTCTATGTATACGGATACGGATCAATCGATCAGGTATTTGATAAATTTGTTGTAAGCAATATGGAAAAATACGAGTACGAGAAGAATATTACGGAATAATCCCACGTACGAAAAATTGGCCCGTCGGCTTTTGCCGGCGGGCTTTTTGTGTTACAATGAATTTTGTGTGAAAGAGTATCTTTTGCATAATTTTTTGAAAAGAGGAGACTGTTATGGACAAAAAGAACGTATGGTTAAAATACAGCAAAGCCGAACTTTCCAAACTGGATGCATTCTGTGAAGATTACAGAAATTTTATTTCCGAGTGCAAGACAGAACGGGAATGCACGGATTTTATCGTAAATGATTTGGAGAATAAGGGTTTCGTTCCTTTGAAGAAATTCGTGGAAGGAAAGAAAAAGATAGGGGCCGGCGATTTGATTTACGCGGTAAATAAGAACAAAGGCATTCTGGCTTTCCGTATCGGAAAGAAGCCGCTTGAGGAAGGCATGAACATTCTCGGCGCACATATCGACTCTCCGAGACTGGATGTGAAGCAGAATCCTCTTTACGAAGACGGCGGTTTCGCTTATCTCGATACCCATTACTACGGAGGCATTAAAAAATACCAGTGGGTAACGATTCCCCTTGCCATCCACGGTGTGGTTGTAAAGAAGGATCTGACGACAACCATCATTAACCTTGGCGAAGAAGATGATGATCCGGTATTCTTCATTTCGGATCTTTTGATTCACTTGTCCCAGGAACAGCTTGAGAAAAAGGCTTCCAAGGTAATCGAAGGTGAAGCGCTTGATATCATTATCGGAAACCGTCCCGCGGCAGCTGACAAATCCGCTGCAAAAAACGCATTAAAAAAAGCGGAAGAGAAAGATTCCGATGTGGCGGAAAAAGAAGCGGTTAAGAAATCCGTTCTTGCCCTTTTAAAAGAATACTATGACATGGATGAGGAGGATTTCCTCTCTGCGGAGCTGGAAATCGTACCGGCGGGAAGAGCACGTGACTGCGGTCTTGATCGTAGCATGATCATGGGTTACGGACAGGACGATCGGGTATGTTCCTATCCTTCCTACAGAGCGATTGCAGATATCAAATCCGTAGACCGTACGGCATGCTGCATTTTGGTGGATAAAGAGGAAATCGGTTCCGTCGGAGCAACCGGCATGACTTCCTTTTTCTTTGAAAATACCGTAGCCGAGCTTCTTGCGTTAACTTCGGATGCATCCGACCTTACCCTTCGTCGCTGCCTGAGCAATTCCAGTATGCTTTCTTCCGACGTGTCATCGGCTTTCGATCCGACTTACGCATCAAGTTTTGACAAGAAAAACGTCGCATATCTCGGAAGCGGTATGGTACTTTGCAAATTTACGGGCGCCAGAGGCAAATCCGGTTCCAACGATGCCGATGCGGAATATCTCGGCAAACTGCGTGCCGTTTTCGATAAAGACAATGTAAATATCCAGCTTGCAGAGCTTGGAAAGGTGGATTTGGGCGGCGGAGGAACCATTGCCTATATTCTGGCCAAATACGGCATGAACGTCATTGACTGCGGTGTTGCCGTTTTAAATATGCATGCCCCGTTCGAAGTTACCTCGAAAGCGGATATCTACGAAACCTACCGCGGATATTTAAGTTTCTTAAAGAATATGTAAAATACGGAATCGGGAAAGATTATGGAATTAAAAAAATCGGATTTTTATTTCGACCTTCCGCAGGAACTGATAGCACAGGATCCGCTTAAAGACCGGAGTTCGTCGAGACTGCTGCATCTGAATAAAGAAACGGGAGAGATATCGCATCATATTTTCAAAGAGGTTCCGTCCTTTTTAAAACCCGGAGACTGTCTGGTTTTGAACAATACCAAGGTAATTCCGGCACGTCTTTTCGGTACGAAGGAAGAGACAGGTGCCGTTGTCGAATTCCTTTTGTTAAAACGCCTGGAGGGAGATGTCTGGGAAAGCCTGGTGAAACCCGGGAAAAAAGCAAGAGAAGGAATGCGTTTTACCTTCGGCGACGGCAAACTGAAAGCGGAAATTGTCGGTATCGCGGAGGAAGGAAAACGTCTGGTGCATTTTGAATACGAAGGAATCTGGGAGGAAATCCTCGATGCTCTCGGCGAAATGCCCCTGCCTCCTTATATTACACATAAACTTCAGGATAAAAACCGTTATCAGACGGTATATGCCAAATACGAAGGTTCTGCGGCCGCGCCGACGGCGGGACTTCATTTTACGAATGAACTTCTGGATGAAATTCGCACCATGGGAGTGGATGTCGTTTTCGTAACGCTTCATGTCGGACTCGGAACATTCCGTCCCGTGAAAGAAGAGAATATTCTGGATCATCACATGCATTCCGAATACTATGAAGTATCCGAAGATGCGGCTGACAGGATCAATGCCTGCAAAGACCGGGGCGGAAGAGTCATCTGTGTTGGAACAACTTCCTGCAGAACGCTTGAAAGTGCCGCGACAGACGAAGGAAGAGTGAAAGCGGGATGCGACAATACGGAGATTTTTATTTATCCCGGTTATGAATTCAAGGTTTTGGACGGTCTGATCACAAACTTCCATCTTCCGGAATCCACTCTGATTATGCTGGTTTCCGCACTGGCAGGAAGAGAACACGTTCTGGCGGCTTATGAGGAAGCAATAAAAGAGCGTTACCGTTTCTTTTCCTTCGGTGATGCGATGATTATCCTTTAAGAAACCGTAAAAGCGACCGATTTCCTTATTGCAAGGGGCGGAATAAATGATATATAATGTTTTTGTTGCCTTTTCGGTAACGGACAATGTATGCAAATTAATCAAATATAAAGGAGAGACACAATGGGATCATTTGTTGAACACATCAAAGAAAAAGCAAAACTGGCCAAGAAAACGATTCTGCTTCCCGAAACCATGGATGACAGAACCTACTATGCTGCAGAGCAGGCCATGAAAGAAGGCATTGCGGATCTGATTCTGATCGGTTCCCAGGCTGAAATCGACGAGCATGTAAAGAGTACCGGTGTTGATATTTCCGGCGCACGTATCATCGATCCTGCAAACTATGAGAAGCTTGAGGACTATGTTCAGTTATTATATGTTACCAGAAAAGCAAAAGGCATGACTCCCGAAGAGGCAAGAGAAATTCTTTTGAGCAACACCATTACCTTCGGTATCGTTATGTTAAAGGCAGGAGATGCAGACGGACTTGTAGCCGGTGCATGCCACTCCACGGCCGATACCCTTCGTCCTTCTCTTCAGATTCTGAAGACCAAAGCAGGATGCAAGCTTGTTTCCGCATTCTTCGTAATGGACGTTCCCAACTGCGAATACGGCGCAAACGGTACCTTCATTTTCGCGGACAGCGGTCTGAATCAGGATCCGAATCCCGAAGAACTTGCAGCAATTGCCGATTCTTCCGCACAGAGCTTTAAGCAGTTAGTCGGTGCAGATCCCGTTTGTGCAATGTTAAGCCATTCCACCGTCGGATCCGCAAGACATCCGTTGGTAGATAAAATGGTAGAGGCTACCAGGATTGCGAAAGAGCAGTATCCCGACCTTGTTGTTGACGGTGAATTCCAGCTCGATGCAGCTATCGTTCCCGCTGTTGCAAAGTCCAAAGCTCCGAACTCCGATGTTGCAGGTAAGGCAAACGTATTGATTTTCCCGAACCTCGATGCCGGAAACATTGCTTATAAAATTGTACAGCGTCTTGCAAAGGCAGATGCTTACGGACCTATTCTTCAGGGTATTGCAAAGCCCGTTAACGATCTTTCCCGCGGATGCTCCGCAGAAGATATCGTCGGTGTTATTGCAATCACCGTAGTACAGGCAATGGCTGACTAAATTGTTTTTACAGACAGAAAGCCCCTTCGAAAGAAGGGGCTTTTTTTATGCCTGACCCGGACAAAAAAAGACCCGCCGGATTCGGCGGGCCGTACATTTGCAATGCTGAAATTAAGCTTCCTGCTTGATGACTTCTTTTTTGTTATAAGTACCACAAGCCTTGCAAACTCTGTGAGGAACTGTTAAAGCTCCGCACTTGCTGCATTTAACCAAAGTAGGAGCAGTCATTTTCCAATTTGCTCTTCT
>DLBG01000138.1:994-18534 GCA_002494135.1 Lachnospiraceae bacterium UBA7027 | reverse complement strand
CCAAGCGCTTTTTCGAGCGTCATGCCGAGTTCCATCGGAACCTGTTTGGCAATGGCATCCGCCACGTTGTAGGGAAGGTCCATTACGCGGGCCACGTCGCGGATGACTCCGCGGGCCTGCAATGTACCGAAGGTTACAATCTGCGCCACATTGGCCTCGCCGTATTTACGGTGCACATAGTCGATTACTTCCTGACGGCGCTCCACACAGAAATCGACGTCGATATCGGGCATGGATACACGTTCCGGATTCAGGAAACGTTCAAACAGAAGCTGGTAGCGAACCGGATCGATGTTCGTGATATGAAGACAGTACGAAACCAGAGAGCCTGCCGCGGAACCCCGTCCCGGTCCGACCGCAATGCCGTGCTCTCTCGCATAGTTGATAAAATCCCATACAATCAGGAAATAATCGATATAGCCCATGGTCTCGATGACCGAGATTTCGTAATTCATACGGTTTCTTAAGGTGCCGTCGTCATTCGGATAGCGCTCCTCAAAACCGTCGTTGCATAATTTTAAAAGATAACTCTTCGAATCATATCCTTCGGGCACGTCAAAGTGCGGAATCTTCGTTTCGTGGAACTTAATCTCCACCTTGCAGCGCTCGGCGATGGCATTCGTATTCTCGATTGCTTCGGGAACATAGGAGAAAAGTGAGCGCATCTCTTCTTCGGATTTTAAATAAAACTGTCCGCCCTCATAACGCATACGGTCCGTATCGGAAAGCCGTTTGCCCGTCTGAATGCAAAGAAGAATATCGTGACTCTCGGCATCTTCCGCATTGGTATAGTGCACGTCGTTGGTACATACAAGCGGATATCCGGTTTCTTCGTGCATCTTAATCAGACCGGCATTTACGGTCTGCTGCTCCGCATAGCCGTGGTCCTGAAGTTCGAGATAATAATTTCCCTCACCGAAGCAGTCGTAATACTTCTTTGCGGCCTTCTTTGCCTCTTCATAGAATCCCTTTGCAAGAAGCCTTTGCACTTCACCCGCAAGGCAGGCGGACAGACAGATTAAGCCCTCATGATATTCGTTTAAAACCTCCATATCCACGCGGGGTTTGTAATAAAAACCTTCCGTGAAACCACGGGAAACGATTTTCATAAGGTTATGGTATCCCTGATTGTTTTCTGCCAGGAGAATCAAATGATTGTAGCGTTCTTCCCCTCCGGTCACTTCCTTGTCAAACCGGGAATTGGGTGCCACATAAACTTCGCAGCCGAGAATCGGGGTAATCCCCTCCTTCAGCGCTTCTTTATAGAAATCAATACAGCCGAACATAACACCGTGGTCCGTGATGGCACCGTGTGTCATGCCGAGCTCCTTGAGTTTTTTAACGTATTCCTTGATTTTGTTGGATCCGTCCAGGAGGCTGTACTCCGTGTGGACATGTAAATGCGTGAAAGCCATCTGCATTCCTCCCTACAGAGTTTATTATAATGAATCGGCCCCTAAAATAATAGGCTTGACTTTCTTTTTGTTGGGAATAATGATACAATTTTCCTGGGGTGTTATATAGAAACTGTGTGATACAGACTAAGGGGGTATGGTTATGACGATTTCCGTATGTATGATTGTCAAAAACGAGGAGAAACTTCTTCGCCGGTGCCTGGATTCGCTGGTTGGTCTTTACGATGAGCTTGTAATCGTGGATACCGGTTCCACGGACAAAACCAAGGAAATTGCCTGGGAGTACACGAACGACGTTTATGACTTCGAATGGGTGAATGACTTTGCCGCAGCAAGAAACTTTGCTTTCTCGAAGTGCACCAAGGAATACATCTATTCGGCCGACGCGGACGAAGTAATCGATGAAGTCAACCGCGAGCAGTTTAAGGTACTGACCCAGTATCTGGACCCGAATTACGAAATCGTACGGATGTGGTATTTAACGCCGCTTGATTTTAATGAAGCCAACGGATTCGCGAAGGAATACCGTCCGAAACTGTTTAAAAGACTGCGCAACTGGACCTGGATCGATCCGGTTCACGAAAGCATGCGCTTAGAACCCACGGTCTTTGACAGTGACATTTCCATCCGTCACCTGCCCAGTGTTTCCCACGCGGACCGCGATTTTGAAATCTATGAAAAAGCTGCCTCCAGAGGCGGTATCCTCTCCCCGAAGCTTCATGCTTTGTACGCGAGAGAATTATACTTAAACGGCGATAAAGACGAGCTGCTTCGTTCAAAGGAATACTTCCGCCACTGCGTGGACGGCACATTGTTCACGATTCGCAATGATGTTGAGCCGCAGCGCAAAAAGAAGAAAGCTTCCCTCTGGACCGAAGAAGCCGTGGATACGAAGGCCGAAGAGAAACTGCTTGCGGCGGACGAGCACTTCAATGTCTACCGTCAGTCGTTATGTATTTTAGCGAAAATCGCCAGGGTCGAAGAAGACTATGAGCGTCTGTTTGAAATTTCCATGATTGCCATGACATACTGCCCCTGCTCCGAGATCGCTTTGGAAGTGGGAATCGGATATTATGAGCTGGAAGATTCCATCAACGCAAAGAACTGGCTGAACATCGCCATGCACAATACCTCTCCTTCCATGGATCCCGCCGCCGGCAACACAAAGGCGTTAAAATATCTGGATCTGATTGAGAACGGAAAGAAATAAGAAAGGAACCGTAAGAAAAGTACTATGAACTCTTTAAAGAAAACCGGGATGAGAATCCTGTTCCTGGCCTGCCTTGCCGTAACCGTCGTGGGACTTTGCGCATGCAAGGACCCGAAACTGACGGTAAACTATTACATCGACGGAAAGAAAACCGAAACTCTGCCGGATCAGGGACTGTATGAAATCAAGAGCATCCGGTGCAGCAACAAAGATGCCAACGCCACCTGGGACTGCAACACCTGGTCGTTAAAAACCGAGACCTTAAAGAAAAACACCAGTGTGGACCTCGATTTTACCTACACCTCGCATCCCTTCACCATGAACGGTATCGGCTATGACACGCTGCAGGAAGCTTTCAATGCGGCAGGTACCGAAACGGCAGTCATTCACCTGACCAGGGAAGCCACCGGCAGCGGTACAACCGCAGTCGGCTCCGACATCACCTTCTATCTGCACGGATTCGCTTTGGACGGTCAGGGCGGCGAAACCATTGTCAACAACGGCAAAATGACCATCTACGGCAAGGATGAAAACGCCAGTGCAGAAGCCGAGGGGACAGATGCAAGAGGAATCCTCGCAAATTCCACCGGAAGCGGCGAGAACAGCAAAACACTTGTCAATTTCGGAACCCTGATTGCATATGACTTAATCATCAACAATTCCACTTCATCCTTCAGCGTATGGAACAGTAACAACGGCGAGAGCACCATGGAGCTTCATAACTGCCTCATCGAGCGCAGCGAACCTGAAATCATCGCACTGGTGAATTCCGGAACCCTTCTTCTGGACGGCTGCATGATATACGGCGGCGGAGACCTGGCTCACCCGGCAGTTTTACAGAATGCGGCGAATGCATCCTTAAAACTTGTGAATACCAAAATCACAAACTCCGGCAGCGGATATTCCATCTTCCGTGAATCCGGTACCGTTGAATCGGACGGTGCAAGCCAGTGCCCGAACGCTTACGGAATCTCCGAAGAATAATTTAAAATCCGGTTAAGGAAATCAAAAAAAGCCCGAATGTCGGGCTTTTTTTGTATCTGAATTTCGTGATTCCGATTCATCTTTATTTGTTTGCTTTCGCAAAAGAACCTCTCAGAGCAGAAATCCTCCGCAGGAGTCCTTCGTGAATATGGTTGACAGTTTCGCCGCAAAATTATATTCGCGCATAACCTTCTCATAACCCGCCATGGCGATGGCAAGACGCTCGTCCTCATGGTCGAGGTAATATCTGGTCTTTTCCAGCAAATCCTCCAGCGATCGATACATTACAACCTCTCTGCCTTCCACAAATTCGTTTGCAAGATCTTCCTGATAGTTGGTTAAAACGAAGCCCTGGCAGGACATAATCTCCAGCACACGAAGCGGAATACCGGTCGTAATGGCGCGGGGAGTAACGTAAATATTGACCCTGCTCTGATGGAAAACAAGCGGGGCGATTTTACGGAAATCAACGGCCCCCATGTTCTGAATCTCGGGATGTTTCTTTGTGGTTGAACTCGAATAAAGCTTAAAATCAAAATTCTTTGCCAGTTCCACAACCACCGCTTTACGCTCTTCCACCGTCACCTTTCTGGCGATAATGGACTGTATGACAATGTCTTCCTGGCTGGCAAAATAGTAATTCCACTTCTCGGGATCCGCTTCCTTCATCAGAAATTCCACCATCTCGGGTGTAATATCAGCCTCCAGAACGCCGCGGCCGTAATTAAACATTTTCCTTCGAATGGCCTTCACAAGCTGCTTGTAAACCGGATTGCTCTTTGCCTCGGGGGAAATCCGGTTGAACAGATTGTTGCCGGATTCATAAAGATTTCCCATAAAGGAAACTTCCGAAACATACTTGGTTAACATGCTTCCCGCAATACCGTTGCTGGCACCCGAAAAGAGTTTTTTATCCGCCGCAAGCGAAAGATATGTCGCATTCTTTATGTTGTTGCGCATCATGTCGCGAAGATGTACATGGTCGTAAGTAAAGAAACGGTTGTTCGGAAACTGGGCCTGATTGGAATACAGATTCCACTGCGGAATATGGAAAATCCAGCAGTAATACAGAATACCCGCTCTTTTGGCTGCCAGGGAAATATACTGGAAATAATCCATCGAGAAAAATACTTCCGCATGGAATTTGGAAGCCTCACGAACCAGGTCGTTTACGATATCGTCCGCTTCCAGACCTCCCATGGATTCAATTTCGTATTCTTCCCCGTTGCCCCCGAACTGTCCCGGTTTCCCGGGCTCTTTTTTGTTGGTAGCATCAAAAGCAGAGACAAAATGCCCCTGCTTTTTTAAAGTATCCAATATTACATCTTCATCATAGTTTCCCCATTTGAAGAAAATAATACGCATAGAGAGTCATCACTCCGTTAGATATTTTTTATGCCCAGGGATTTGCGGCCGCAGGCTGACGGATATCTCCCAAAAGTCCGTCGGAGTCATTTAAAAACCACTGGCCGGTGCTGGGTTTCTGACGAAGTACAATCCAGCGCTCGGAATCGGCACCGGAAGACTTCATTAATAATCTGGCATATACTCCCTCGCCCTGCGGATAGCTGTAGGGATTGGAAGAAACGGTAAGCGTGTAAGGTACGGAAGGCGTGTAATTGTTCTGTACGCTCGTTCCCGCGAAATAAGAATTCACAACATACTGCTTTCCGTTCAGACGATCCTTTAAAAATTGTTTTTTCATAGGATTTAAAGGATCCGGTCCTCTTAAGTAATCAAGCATTGCGTAGCAGTCTTCTTGGCTTAGCTCATATCTTGCAAGTGCAAGAATCGTAAGAGCAGCCGTTGCAAACGGAGTCGATAAGGAAGCTTCCGGAAGTGCCTGCAGTTCCGACAGGTTATTCGGAAGTGCATTGAAAGAAAACGTTTTATGCTCGTTTCCCGCATTCTGAATCGCATTGCTTGCGGCATTCACTGCCTGATTGGCAACCGTATTTACCGCTTTTCTCTCCAAAGATCTGCCGAGTGAATCAAGTAAACCCATGTTATATCCCCCTTTTATTCGAAATTTTAACCCCTTATGCCCTGTTGATACGGGCATATTTACGTAAGTATTATAGCATGTCTGCCTTGATTTTACAAGGAAAACGGCTCTTTGAAGGCTTCCCTATAACGAGGATTCCACGCCGGAGGCAAGAAGGACGTCGTTACGCAACAGGCTTTCCGGCGTAACGGTAAGAAGCCTGTTTTCAAGGTTCTCGTCCGAATGTACGGCTATGAGAACATATTCCTTTGTATGGCCGAGCCAATAGGTACGCCCGTCGATTTCCTTGGTCTCTTCAAACAAAACTTCCACCGGACGGTTCAGCCATTTCTTACGAAAAGCCAGGGATTGTTTTGCGGTAAGTTCGAGTAAAATATCGGAGCGGACGCTTTTTACCTGCTCCGGAACCTGCTCCGGATCCGCATCCGCCGGTGTGCCGCGGCGACGCGAATACTTAAAGACATGCATTTCGTAGAATCCGATCTGTTCACAGAACTGTCTTGTGGTTGCAAACTCTTTTTCCGTCTCACGCGGGAAGCCCACAATGACATCCGTGGTAATGGCGGCATCCGGGAATGCTTTTCTTAAAATCGCAACCTTCTCGGCATACTCTGCCGAAGTGTATTTCCGGTTCATCCTTTCCAGTGTCTCGTCGCAGCCGCTCTGCAGCGATAAGTGAAAATGCGGACAGAGTTTCTCAATCTGCTTAAGGCCTTCCGCAAACTCTTCGGTAATGAGTCTCGGCTCGAAAGAGCTTAAACGAATCCGCTTCAGATTCGGAATCCGGTCGAGTCCGGTTAACAGATTCAGAATATGCTCTGCCGGTGTCCCGACGCGAAAATCCACACCGTAGGAACTTACGTGAATACCGGTTAACACGATTTCACGCACGCCGCAGGAAACCATGGCCTCCGCCTCTTTCAGAACATCATCGACCGGTTTGGAACGTACCACACCTCTTGTATAGGGTATGATGCAGTAACTGCAGTACCGGTTGCAGCCGTCCTGAATTTTAATGTATCCGCGGGTATGGCTGTCCGTGTGCGTGATATTCGCATCCTCAAAAGGGACCTTCTTTAAATCCACAATGGTCGTGTTTCCAAGGGTTTTGGTTAAGTAATTCTCAATCTCCGTCCTTGTTCCGCTGATATTCCCGCCAGAAGGGAGTTTGTCCTTATCAAGTGCTCCGGCCGTCTTTCCGTCCGGTTCCGCCTCCGCAGCGCCTTCCTGCTCTTCCAATATTTTAGCGGCATACCGGGGAAGGGTCCCGTTTCTTTTCGCCGTAATGTATTCGTCCAGTATCTCCGAAAGTCTTGCCTTGCAGTTATTGCCGACGAGCAGATCCACGCTTTCATCCTGCGAAAGTGCAAACGCATCCGCCTGCACGTAACAGCCCGCCGCAACCACGACGGCATCCGGGTTTAAGCTCTTTGCACGGTGTATCATCTGGCGGCTTTTCCGGTCCGCAATATTTGTAACGGAACAGGTGTTTATGACGTAAACGTCCGATTTTTGGTCGAAATTCACAACTTTCCAGCCGTTCTTTTGTGTATTTTGTTGCATTACATCTAACTCATATGAGTTCACCTTACAGCCGAGGTTGTGGAATGCTATTGTTTTCATGGATTCTGTCCCTTTTTTTGTATGTTTTTAAGGATTGACTTTTGTTTGACAGTCCTTTAGTATGATAAGCGAAACACGGGATTATATCAAGAGAGGAGGAAATAAAATGAGGACAGTTAAGATTTCTTTAAACTCTATCGATAAGGTTAAATCATTCGTAAATGACATCACTAAATTCGATTATGATTTCGATCTTGTATCCGGAAGATACGTTATCGATGCGAAATCCATTATGGGTATCTTCAGCTTAGATTTATCCAAACCTATCGACTTAAACATCCATGCTGAAGACGACGCAGACGATGTAATGAAGGTTCTTGAGCAGTACATCATTCAGTAACCTTACATCATGCAAATAAAAGAAAGGCCTGCATGTGAATTCTCACGGCAGCCTTTTTCTTTTACTTTTTTTCTTTTACTTTTTTTACCTTTTTTGCTTTTTCCGAAAGTCTTTATTTTAAAGCCGGCCAATCGCCTTCTTACTATCCGCAGATCATAATTTCACGTTCCGCAAGAGCCTTTTCAACCATGGCATCAATTTCTTCGCCGAGGCGCTCCTCGTGGTGGGCAATGACGGAAACCTTGGGTTTTGTCACGGGATGCTTTGCCACATAAATTGTGCAGCAATCCTCGAAAGGCAGGATTGATGTTTCGTACGTTTCGATTTTCTCCGCAATATCAATGATTTCCACTTTGTCAAATGCAACTAACGGCCGGTATACCGGCATATGGCAGACATCGTCGGTGCATGCCATTGCATACATGGTCTGGCTTGCGACCTGTCCGACGCTCTCGCCGGTGATTAGTCCCAGACATTCATCTTCTTCGGCAATCGACTGCGCGATACGCATCATATACCGGCGCATGATAACGGTCAGTTCGTCATGCGGACACTTCTCGTAGATACTCATCTGAATATCCGTAAAATTAACAACATGCAGTTTCACGGGTCCGCAGTAGCGTGACACGATGGTTGCAAGGTCCACAACTTTCTGCTTCGCACGCTCCGAAGTATAAGGCGGGGCATGAAAGTATACGGCTTCGATTTTCACCCCGCGCTTTGCCATCATGTAGGCAGCCACGGGGGAATCCAGACCTCCCGATAAAAGCAGCATTGCTTTTCCGGCGGTTCCGACCGGCATTCCGCCGGGTCCCGGAATCAGAATCGAATAGATATAGATTCTCTCCCGGATTTCCACATGCAGTTCCACCTGCGGCTTGTGAACATCCACCTTGATTTCGGGATAGGCTTTTAACAGCACCTCGCCGAATTCCATGTTCATTTCCATGGAGTTTAACGGATAGTTCTTTCTCGCACGTTTGCAGAAAACCTTAAAAGTAAGGCCTTCCCGATTTTTGTAGGTTTCCCCGAAATATTTGATAACCTCTTCTTTTAAGTATTCAAAATCATCGTTCTGCAGAATCAGCACGGGGCAGATGGTTGAAATTCCGAAAACTTTGCTGAGTGCGTCCACCGCCTCGTCGTAGTCGAATTCGCTTTTTGCTTCCACATACACACGCCCGAGATTCTTGTGTACGTCAAAACTGCCGTCCACCTTACTCATGGCAAGACGCACCTGCTCAACAAGTGCGTCCTCAAATACATATCTGTTTTTCCCTTTCAGGAAAATCTCTCCGTACTTTAACAAAAAAGCCTGAAACATAGTACTCCTTTAAAATTCCGCAAATTTCTTTTTTACATCCACGTACTGCAGCTGGCTTACCGGGATTTCCACCCCTCTCTTCATTAAGAAGCGGTATCTTGCCAGATCCTTGACGTAATACATGTTCACGATATAAGAGCGGTGGCAGCGGATGAACGTATCCTCCGGAAGCAGCTGTTCCATGTCGGAGAATTTCATATGCACGCTGATCTGCTCGTTGATGGTGCTGACCACGGTCTCACGACCCTGACTTTCCAGATACTCAATCTCGCCGAAGGGGATTTTATAAAGTTTGTCACCCACCTGGAAGGTAAGCGTATCACCCTTGACGCTTTTCATTTTATACGCGGTAAGCAGCGCCTCGCGAAGTTTCTCATACTGAATGGGTTTCTGAAGATACCGGAGTGCATCCACCTGATATCCTTCGAGCGCATATTCCGCCGTCGAGGAAATGAAAATAATGGAAAGACGTTCTCCGAGCCTTCGAAGTTCCTTTGCAGCCTCGATTCCGTTCATGCCGACGGCCAGAATGTCACAAAGAAGCACATCATATTCCGCATCCTCCGCGGACAAAGTATCAATCATGCTCTCCATGTCCGTAAAACAGACCGTCTCGTACTCGATTCCCTCTTCCTGAAGAATCTGAGAAGCCAGTGCTTCATTAATCTGTAAAGATGTAGCCTCATCATCACAAATTGCAACCCTGTACATAGTTTTCCCCCTCTGTGCGGGCGCCCCAGCGCCCTACTACTCTTTCATTATACCTGCAAGAAAGCCCGTTCGCAAGTAAAAGCCGCCTATCTTACCGCATGCAGGTCTCTCGGATTCTGCGTAAGCAGTGCCTTCGTAACGGTACGGATGACCTCCGCATAGTTGTCGCAGAATGTCTGATGATACTTGTTGATAAAATCGATATCCTCGTCTTTTCCGGCACATTCAAGTTCATATGCCTGGTCGGCCACGTCATTGGCTCCGATGTTTCGGCACGCACCCTTGATGGAATGCGCCATAACGGTATAGTTTTCAACATCGCCCTTCTTAAAGTACTCCTGCAGGCTCGACTGCAGGTTCGAGGAAGCGAAGGTGGTAAGGACCTTGATATATACAGCTTTGCTTCCGCCGCAGTTTCGAAGACCGTCCTCGACGTTGATTCCTTTGAGCATATCGATGATTTCGTCCTTCTCGAGCACCGGCAGAGGTCCTGTCTGCATGCCCTTTGACGGCATAACCTCCATGCCGTTTACAATCGGCACCTGCTTCTCAAGCGGAATCCATTTCTGAAGGATGGAGCTTAACTGGTTCATATGAATGGGTTTTGCGAGATAATCGTTCATGCCCGCATCCCGGAAAGTACGCTCCACGCCCTTGATGGCATTAGCGGTCAGGGCAATGATGGGAATTCGTCTTGCATATTCGGAATTCAGCGCACGGATGTGCTTTGTTGCTTCCACACCGTCCATAACCGGCATCATGTGATCCATGAAAATAATATCGTAATCAATTAAATGCTCTTCCACACGGTTGATGGCTTCCGTTCCGGACTCGACCATGACCGCCTCGAAACCGAAACGTTTCATTAACTCACTGGCAACCGTTAAGTTGACCTTATTGTCATCGACAATCATGACACGGGCGGTAGGAGCCTTGAAGGTAATACGGTATCCCGCATTATCCGCCGTAATCCGGTCGTGATTGGTATCGTAATTGGACGGTCTCGGATCTTTTACCTGCTGGCGCAGTACAAAGGAGAAGGTACTTCCTTCTCCCACACGGCTTTGCAGACCGATGTCGCTGCCCATGAGGTTTAACAGTCTCTTCGTAATAATCAGACCCAGACCGGTACCTTCCACGTTACGGTTCTTCTTGGTATCAATCTGACCGAAGGCTGTGAACAGTTTGTTTCTGTCAGCTTCCGAAATACCGATACCGGTATCTTCCACGGCAACATGCAGATAACCGTTTCCGTCGATATCCGGCTCCCAGTGAACATGCAGGGCTACATGACCTTTTCTCGTAAAATTAACGGCGTTGTTTAACAGGTTAATCAATATCTGACGGATACGGACTTCATCACCCACCAGAACGCGGGGAATGTCCGGCGCAATGTCGTAAATCAGTTTCACCGAACGGTTCTTCATACGGAATTCGATGATACTCAAAACGTCATGAATTAAGGAGTTAAAATGATACTCTTCCTCGTTGATTTCCATCTTACCGGAATCGATTTTCGAGAAGTCCAGGATTTCGTTAATGATGGCAAGCAGGTTTTCGGAAGATTTACGAATGGTATCGATATACTCTTTTTCCTCTTCCTCGAAGTCCTTTTGATCAAGCAGTTCCGCCATACCGTAAATTGCGTTCATGGGGGTACGGATCTCGTGGGACATGTTGGCTAAGAAGTTTGCCTTTGCCTCCAACGCATTCTGCGCTTCTTCGTTTTTCTCTTCCATCTTGGCCTTGTAGTCGTTTACACCGTTGACCAGAAACTGGAAGGAAACCATTCCGAACACATAAATCAAAAGATAAACCAGATAAATTTCCGGAGGACAGGTAAGGGAAATGGCGTCGCGGAAAACCAGAATGTTGATTAAAAGTGCCAGTGTCGTGATAATGGCATATTCAAGCATCAGCGACCGTTTCGCGTATAAGGCAAGCATCAGGGCACCCGCAAAATAAATAACACTCAGGGTTCCGAGCATGCCGAGCTGCCAGGAAATGATATAGCTGGTAATTACCATCGTCAGATAGAAGCATCGGATAACGATTTTCTCATCACGGATAATGCGATACAAAAGCACGGTAAGAAGCGCCGGCAGAAATCCGATGGAAATCAGTGCCGCCTTCTCCGGTCCGTACTGGGACAACGCATAAGCCACGTGGAGTAAGACCACGGAAAAGAATTCAATTACGCAAAGAATGATGTTTGTGGAAAATGGAAGCATGCGGTTCTCCTTTTATCTGCGGGTAAATCTTCGCAGGGTTTCCAATAGTCCGCCCAGCGTTTCCGCCGCGTAGGCGATTTCTTCTTCGGTATTGTAAATGCCAAGACTGAAACGGATGGTAGAATCCAACAGTTCCTTCGGCAGGTGAATGGCTTTTAAAGTTTCGGATACTGCGGGTTTGTTCGATGCGCAGGCGCTTCCCGCCGAAACATACACACCCTTTTCTTCCAGTGCATGAAGCAAAACCTCGGCACGGACTCCTTTTACGGAGACGCTTACAATGTGCGGAGCGGCGAATGCCTTCGTCTCATCACTTTGAACCGGTCCGTTAACGGTGACACCTTCAAACTTTACAACGCGTTCTGCCAGGTTGTCACGAAGAGCGCAAAGTCTCTTACTCTCTTCTTCCATCCCGGCGGTGATTCTTTTTGCCGCCGTTGCCAGGCCAACGATTCCGGGAACGTTATCCGTACCGGAACGCATGCCTTTCTGCTGGCCGCCGCCCAGAATCAGGGGCGTCATTTTCGCCTTTTCGGAAATATATAAGAATCCGACTCCCTTGGGACCGTGAATTTTATGTCCGGAAACGGAAAGCAGATCAATCTTCATGCGCTTCGGATACACGGGGATTTTGCCGTACATCTGTACCGCGTCCACATGAAAAAGCACGGAAGGATTGGCGGCTTTAATTGCCGCGCCGATTTCGGCAACCGGTTCTATCGTTCCGATTTCGTTGTTGATACCCATAACGGAAACCAGCACGGTGTCCGGACGAATGGCATCCGTTACGTCTTTTACCGAAACTCTTCCGATTTCGTCGGTCGGAAGGTAAGTCACCTCAAAACCTTCCTTCTCGAGCTGTTTCATCGGGTTTAAAATCGCCGCATGCTCGATACAAGTCGTAATCACATGCATGCCGGAACGTTTGGCGGCTCTGGCTGCCTGCAGTACGGCCCAGTTGTCCGACTCCGTTCCGCCGGATGTAAAGAAAATTTCCTTTTCGTTCACTTTTAAGGTGGCAGCGATTTCTTCCCTGGCGGCTCTTAGAATTCTCTCCGCCTCCAGGCCTTTTAAGTGCATGCTTGACGGGTTTCCGTAAGTTTCCGTCATGCACTTTGTCACTGCCTCCGCCACCTCATCCATACACTTTGTGGTGGCGGAATTATCCATGTAACATTCCATCTGTTTATCTTTCTTTTTTCTTTCTTTTTTCTTTCTTTTTTATCTTCCCGTTATCTCTTTCATTCCGTCTGTCGTCTGTCGACGGACTTCCCCGGTTTTATCGTGTATCACTCAATCTCAAGGCAATAATTAATCCACGCCAGTACCACCATTCCGGCCGTCTCGGTGCGTAGGATTCTCTTTCCGAGAGAAACCGGCTCGATTCCGGCCCCCGTTGCCTGTGCGATTTCCTCTTCGGTAAAACCGCCCTCCGGGCCGATAAAAACGGACACGCGCTTCGATTCTGCCTTTTTTATTTCCGCAAACATCTCCCTGGTTTTCCCGGTGCCTTCTGCTAACTCATAGGGAATCATGGAAATCCCGGATTCCCCGGCATCCCGAAAGGCCTCTTTCATGCTCATCGGCATCTTCACTTCGGGGATGATGGAGCGCTTGCTCTGCTTTGCCGCGGCTTCCGCAATTGCCTGCCAGCGGGCAACCTTCGCCGCCGCCTTTTTCTCATCGAGTTTTACCACGCACCTGGAACAGGATACCGGAACAATTTCGGAAACTCCGAGTTCCACGCATTTCTGGATGATGGTTTCCATTTTATCGCCTTTGGGAATCCCCTGATACAGTACCGTAAACACCGGCGATTCCACATCCGCACTTTTGACGAACAGAAGATTGCACAAAACGGCACCTTCTTCGTATCCTGCGATTTCGCAGCGATATTCGCATCCGTCGCCGCAGCTTACGGAGACTTCCTCTCCGTTATGCATGCGAAGCACGTTACGGATATGGTTGTAATCGGTCCCCTCAATCCGTACGCGGTGCGCGGTTTTATCTATTTGATTCTCGTCTACGAAAAAATGATACATACAATTCCTTTATTTCCTTGCCGTGATGCTCACCCATTCGCCGTCGTGGTTGATTTCCACGATTGTCAGTCCGGCATTTTTTATCACATCCGCAACAAAGTCCTCTTTTTCGGCGATAATACCGGAGGTAATATAGATTCCGCCGGGCTTTAACTGGTTTACAATGACCGGTGTCAGAATCTGCAGTACGTTATGCAGAATATTGGCTACCACTATGTCGTAGCATTCATAGCCCGCCCAGTCCTGCACGGATTTATCGTTTATAATGTTGCCTATGATGACTTCAAAATCTTCGGCGGCAATACCGTTCTGTTCCATGTTCTCAAGCGTTGCAGTGAGGGCACAGGGGTCGAGATCCGTTCCCTTTGCGCTCTTCGCTCCGTACATCAGTGCCACAATGGCAAGAATTCCGCTGCCGCAGCCGACGTCGAGAATTTTCGTTTGCGGCGTTACGTATTTGCGAATCTCTCGGATGCAGAGCCTCGTTGTCTCGTGCGCTCCGGTTCCGAATGCGGTTCCGGGATCGATGTGCAGAATTTTCCCCGTATGCTGAAGGTCCTCCGGTTCCTCCCAGGAAGGGATGACCAAAAGATCGTCGATGAAAAACTGATGGAAATATTTCTTCCAGTTGTTGACCCAGTCCAAATCCTCGGTTTCGGAAACCAGTACGGTCCCTTCCCCGATATCGGTATATTCTTTGGTCTCGTTTAAAACTTCCCGAACATCGGCGAGGAGAGTTTCCATGTTAAGATCCGGGGTGTCCTCCACAAAGAAATTCAAATACGCCACACCGTCATCTTCCTCGGTAATGGGCGGTATATCGACAAACATCTGCTCTTTTTCGAGTGCGGTTAAAGGAATTTTATCCTCAATCTGGGCTCCTTCCAGGCCGATATCCTCCAAATTGCAGATAATGATGTCCTCGGCATCGGTAATTGTCTTGATAGTAATCTTCTTCCATTTCATGCGTAAGACTTCCTTTCGTCCCCATTTTCACAACTATCATTATACTGTTTTGCGGCAAAAAAAGAAAGAAGCACGTAACGGTTTGCGCTTCTTTGTGATAGAATACCCGTAGAGGGTACAACAATGGATAAAGCCTATTCGATTCTGATGTGGATCTTTTCCGCCGCCCTGCTTTTATACGCAGGACTGCTGCTTCTGTTTAAGGAAACGGAACTGATTCCGAAAAGCTACATGGCACATATCGAAAACAAGCGAACCTATGCCGTCCGGTTTGCATTTCTTATCATGCTCATCGCCGTAGCACCCGCAATAAGCGGTCTGGTTGCTTTCTTCGGCGAGTCTTTCATCATTCCCGCTCTCATCGTTTTGGTTGCCGGCATCGTCGGCGCCATCATCATCGGCGTAAAATTCATCATGCCGAAGGAATGATTCTATTCCCGGTCCTCCAAATCGATTTTTAAGACTTCCAGATAAGGAACCAGAATACCGTCGTGTTTCGGAATAATGTACGCGGGGTTTAATTCATCATGCCTGAAACTCTTCCTACCGCCGCTTTGCGCCCTGTCCCAGAACAGTTTTAAATACTCGTAGGGCAGATAATAAAGCTCGTCCCTTCCGGTATAGTAAATCAGGAAAAATGCCACGCCGCCCTGCGCTTCGAAATCACCCATGAATTTTACCTGGTGTTCATGGATGTTATGAAGCGCAAACGTGTCCGTCGCACTCTCTTTTGCATCGAAACATACCGGTACGCCCTGCACGGCCCCGATGTAGTCGACCGTACTTTTTTGGTCAAAATAGGCAAGCGTGATGTGCCTGCTTTTCTTATCGATCTCAATAGGCGTAATGGGAGTCGGGATCTTCTGAATCAAAGCAAGTCCCGCCTCCCTGTATTTTTCGTTTGTTCGGTTAATCATATCCTCGAGGACGGAACCCCGAAGACCTCTGGAATGAAAAGTTGCCACGTTTACTTGTTAAAAAAACCCTTTTTCTTCTTTTCCTTCGGAGGTGCACCCGCATTCTTTGCGGCATTTAAAAAGTCACCGCTTAACGCATCGAATGCCCGAAGAGCTTCCTTTGCTTCCGAATTCAGTCTCTCGGGAACCTTTACCACAAATTTCACGAAGTGATCTCCGCGCTTCTCTTTATCCCGAAGGGTAGGAACACCCTTTCCTCTTAAACGAACCACCGTATCGGTCTGGGTGCCGGCTTTCACTTCGTAGGCAACCTTGCCGTCCACGGTATCTACCAGAACATCTCCGCCGAGTGCCGCTACCGAGAACGGAAGTGACACGGTTGAATAAATGTCGTAATCCTGTCTTTGGAAAATCGGATGTTTCGAAACCAGCGTACGAACCAGGATATCTCCTCTCGGTCCACCGTTTACACCGGGTTCGCCCTTGCCGGGTATTTTGCAGGCCAGACCGCCGTTGTCGATACCCGCGGGGAATTTCACCGCATAACGCTTTTTGATGGTTGTATACCCGGTACCCCGGCAATCCGAACACTTCTCGCGAATCACCTTGCCGCGGCCGTTACACTCACGACAGGTCTGTACGGAAGTAATCTGTCCGAAAATGGAATTGGTGGTAACTCTGACCTGTCCTTTTCCGCGACAGTTCGGGCAGGTTTCCGGACTCGTTCCGGGCTTTGCACCGCTGCCCTTACAGGTTTTACACTCTTCCTTGGAATCGACTTCTATTTCTTTTTCGCATCCGAAAACCGCTTCCTCAAAATCCAGTCGTACATCCACAACCTTGTCGGAACCGCGCATGGGACCGTTTCTGGAAGCACCTCTTGATCTTCCGCCTCCGAAAATATCGCCGAAACCGAATAAATCGCTGAATATATCTCCGAAATCCATGCCGGAGAAGTCGTACGCACCGCCTGCTCCGCCGGCTCCCGCCTCGAAAGCGGCATGACCGAACTGGTCATACTGCTTTCTTTTCTCGGGGTCGGACAGAACTCCGTAGGCTTCCGATGCTTCTTTAAACTTCTTCTCAGCCTCTTCCGGATTGTCCGGATTCATGTCCGGATGGTACTTCTTCGCCAAAGCCCGATATGCTTTTTTAATCTCGGCATCGTCTGCCGTCTTCGGCACGCCGAGGATCTCATAATAATCGCGCTTGTCTGCCATAATCTTTAATTAAACCTCTCTGTAGTCTCCTGCAAAGTCGTCGGAGCCGCCTGCGTTGCCTGCATCGGAGCTTCCGTTGTCCTGTGCACTGTAGCCTGCGAATCCGTTCGGATCTGCACCTGCGCCGGCTGCACCCTGCATGGACTCATACATCTTGGTGAAGAGAGCCTGGCTCTTCTCCATCATCTTCTCGTTAGCTGCCTTCAGTTCGCCGACCTCATCTTCGGTCATCTCTTTGTCTTTGGTTCTCTCGAGAATGTCCTTTACATTCTTGATTTCAGCTTCCACGTCAGCCTTCTCGGAATCGGAAATCTTGTCTCCGACGTCCTTAAGTGCCTTCTCGGTCTGAACTACCATAGCGTCGGCTTCATTTCTGGCATCAACGGCTTCTTTCTTTCTCTTATCCTGAGCTTCGTACTCAGCAGCTTCCTTTACTGCCTTCTCGATATCCTCATCGGACATATTGGAACTGGAAGTAATGGTAATGTGCTGCTCTTTTCCGGTACCGAGATCCTTTGCGGATACGTTTACGATACCGTTTGCATCGATATC
>DLBG01000138.1:0-943 GCA_002494135.1 Lachnospiraceae bacterium UBA7027 | reverse complement strand
TTTGCATCGATATCGAAAGTAACTTCGATTTTAGGCACACCTCTTCTTGCGGGAGGGATACCGTCGAGACGGAACTGGCCGAGGGTCTTGTTGTCTCTCGCGAACTGTCTCTCACCCTGGGTTACGTGGATATCTACTGCAGTCTGGTTATCCTCTGCGGTGGAGAATACCTGGCTCTTCTTAACGGGGATGGTGGTGTTTCTCTCGATCAACTTGGTTGCAACGCCGCCCATGGTCTCAATTGCAAGAGAAAGGGGAGTTACATCCAGAAGTAAAATCTCACCTGCGCCTGCATCGCCTGCAAGCTTACCGCCCTGGATGGATGCACCGAGTGCAACACATTCATCGGGGTTTAAGGATTTGGAAGGTTCCTGGCCGGTTAACTGTTTTACCTTATCCTGTACGGCAGGGATTCTGGTGGAACCGCCTACCAGCAGTACCTTACCGAGTTCGCTTGCATTTATGCCTGCGTCGGAAAGTGCTCTCTGAACGGGGCCTGCGGTACGCTCTACCAGATCGGATGTCAGTTCGTTGAATTTCGCTCTGGTTAAGGTTGCTTCATAGTGCTTCGGTCCGTCAGCCGTTGCGGTCAGGTAAGGAAGGTTGATTTCCGTGCTGGTTGCGGAGGAAAGTTCCTTCTTTGCCTTCTCTGCTGCTTCCTTGATACGCTGAAGGGCCATTTTATCGTTTGATAAATCCACGCCTTCCTGTCTCTTGAATTCATCGATGATGTAATCGCTGATCTTCTGGTCAAAGTCATCACCACCGAGTCTGTTATCACCTGCGGTTGCAAGTACTTCGATTACGCCGTCACCGATTTCGATGATGGAAACATCGAAGGTACCGCCGCCTAAGTCGTATACCATAATCTTCTGTTCTTTTTCGTTATCAAGACCATATGCAAGTGCGGCTGCGGTAGGCTCATTGATGATACGCTTTACGT
>DLBG01000028.1 GCA_002494135.1 Lachnospiraceae bacterium UBA7027 | reverse complement strand
CCTCTTGGGTACTTCTCCAAAATAAGCTGAATGATTGTTTTACTATTCAGTTCGGAGAGTTTTCCAAGAGTGAAACAAAGCGGAGAGGATGGGATTCGAACCCATGCGCCCTTTCGGACAAACGGTTTTCAAGACCGCCTCGTTATGACCACTTCGATACCTCTCCAGTGGGTGCGCCATTTTTGGTCGGCGCAAGAGATATTCTAACAAATCGCAATACCGATGTCAACGATTTTTTTGCACAAAAAAAGCCACGGAATAAAGTTTCTTCCGTGGCAATTTTGCATTACTCTTCGCCGCCGTTCTCCGGGGTTTCCGAAACAGGTTCTTCTGCCACCTCCGGAGGGGCCTGTATACCGGTTGCTTCGACAGCCGGAACCGCAGTTTCTTCAATCATCGGCGGTTCTGCGGGAAGCGGTGCATTCTCGAGAATTGCCCGCGCCTCATTGTGTTTTGCAACCGCACTTCGAATGATAAAATAGATTCCGCCGAGCAACGTCAGTGCAAAAACTGCAATGAGTGCATACCAGGCCAGTGCCAGCCAGTTAAAAGCAATCGACGTATATATAAATGTTGTTTCTTCATTTGTATGAAGTTTTCCTTCCACTTCGTTTCCGGTCTTTAAAAGCGGTCCGGAATCACCGACAATGGTACTGCTCAGTCCCGGAAGACTCGCCTGATACTGGATTGGCACACGCCAGTAGTCGGGATTCTCCGAGTCGGAATATACAAATCCCTCCAGATTCACGGTATCACCCAGGACCATTCGTCGAACCGGTGACAGCCAGCGAACCTCGCTTGCGTAGGACAAATCCTTACATTCATCCCTGCCGCTCACAATCCGCATGGCCTCATTAATCTCCGCCGCAGATCCTGTCATGATAAATTTCAGAGAAGCGTCGCTAACCTTTGTTTCCAAACATGCAAGGCCTTCGCATCCTTCCGTTCCCCTCATTGCATCGATGGATGCGGCCACTTCGGCAATCTCAGCCGATCTTACATTATCATAATGAAATTCAATTTCTTTTCTTATACTTCCGTCTTTTTCGGTCGCAAGCGCGTATGTCACCTTATCCGGATGAAAATAATGAACAAGGTCCGCGCGCACGGCGAAGGAATCCACAAGCCCGAGAGGAAAACAGATGTAGTTGGATTTTTCATCCTCGACCGCTTCAATTACTTCATATACATTACTCCGGTCAATTGCGATGGAGCCTTCGGAATTTCCCCTGTCCAGATAATAGTTTACATTGACCGTACCCTTTGCATTGCAGGCAAAACTGCTCCAGTCCGCATCTTCAAAGAATCCGCAGGATTTTAAAAACAACCCTTCCTCTTCCTTTTGCTGCATCCGTATAAATTCATAATCCTCCCATCCGGTGAACCCGGCCATGGCCTTCTTCATTTCATCCGGCGTCAGTTCCGTCAGTACAACACTGTACCGGTTTCCGTCCCAGGCACCGTATCCGCCTTCCGGAACAGATTCATTTAAAAATGTTTTTATGGCTTCTTCATTCTTTGCTAACTCCGTGTCCTTAATGTTTATGGTAATTACACGGGAGTATTTTCCTTCACCTACATATGTAGTATAGATGTCCAGGCTGCTGATTTCGCAGTATACGGACTGCGTCACGGAAAGTCTTCCGGATCCGCCCTCATACGTTCTTCCTTCAAACTCAAGCGACGTGGATACGCTTTCGAAAAAGTTTCCGCGGTTTTTTTCGGAAATGATTTTATTATCAATCAGGGCATCCACAAGCCACTCAAGCATTTCCGCAGTGGAGATGTTCTCCGAATAGGAAATCTTCATGGCAAACGGAGACTTGCTGATTTCGCGCCTGATTTGTGCTTTTTTCTTGCAAAAAGTATTCAGTTTTTTCTCGTAGTCCTCAGTGGATTCAAAAGGAAGCACAAAGGTAGCCACATAATTCTTTCCGTCTTCTTTATAGGAATAGGTCATGCATTTTGGTGTTGTTTTCGAAATAACGGAATCCACGTCGGAAATTTTCGTCTTTCCGAGTCCCGTCAGTTCCGTTTTCGGAACGGACAGCACCATAACACGGCTTCCGCTGCCGTCCGGGTTGACTTTCACGGTAGCCTTCGTTTCACAGCCGCAGGCAGTAAAGAACAGCGCCATGACCGTCAGAATCATTGTAATCAGAATTCTTTTCGTCTGTTTCATGCTCTGTCCCTCACTCATTTCCGGATGTTTTCAGACTCATAATGCGATATCCGAAGATTGTCTTTTTCAGTCTCAGTTCGTTGCCCGTATAAGCATGCGGTACATCTGTCGTCTTTCCGTTCGTTTCATACGGCTCCTCATAGTACGCCGTGAATGTTAACAGATACTCCTTTTCTCCGATTTCTTTAAAATCTTCCAAAAGGAAGTTCACCTCGTTGCCCTTGTACGGAATCTCCGCCACAGCCGGCGGTGTGTTCTTGTCTTCGAAATACAATTTCTCGATACGGTTGATTTTACCGGCATTGCAGAGTTTTTCGTAACGATTTAAAAATCGCTCCGTTTTACCGGGCATGTTGAAAAATCCGCTTACAACAAAACCCGCCGCGCATAGCGCCGAAGCGATGAAACAAATAATTGCGATTGTTTTGCACTTTTTCGAACTCATAGAAACTCCTTTGCAATCTTTAAATCCTCAGGGGTTGTAATCTTGATGTTTTCGTAAGAGCCTTCCACCAGTTTCACTTTTGTCTCTGTAAAATATTCCACCACCATGGCATCATCCGTAATCGCAATGCCCTTCCTCTTTAAGTCTTCTTCGTTTTCGATCAATTGCCGGTAGGCATCGTATGCCAGGCCGAATTCAAAAGACTGGGGTGTCTGCATGTTCCAGACAAGGGAACGGTTCGGGGTTGTGGCAACATAGCCGTCTTCATCAGCAATTTTCACCGTATCTTTGGAAGGAACCGCCGTCACGCAGGCCGGGTCTTTTTGCAGGGCATTTATATTTCGTTCGATGATTTCTTCGTTTAAAAAGGGACGTGCGCCGTCATGAATGAAAACATACGAAGGCTTCTTCCCGCTGCCGGCTGCTGCCTGCAGGCCGTTCCAGACGGAATGATACCGTTCTTTCCCGCCAAGCACAACGGACGTAACCTTTCTAAAACCGTTTTCCTTCACAATCTCTTCGCAAATGCTTAAACCTTCCGGGTTTGTAACAAGAATCACCTCATCGATGTAGGACGATTTTTCAAAAACCGCAAGACTGTAATACAGGATAGGTTTGTCGTTCAAAAGCAGAAACTGCTTCGCGACATCCGTTCCCATGCGCTTTCCCTGCCCCGCCGCAAGGACGATGGCAACCGTGCGTCTATTCTGTTTATTCAGTATCTCATTCTGCATTCCGTTTATACTTCCGTGACCTGCAGATCCGTCTTTTACTTCCGTGACCTGCAAATCCGTTTTATTTCGCCTGCCGGATTCCCGCTAACGTTCTCCGAGACGGAGATTCGGCACCGCATTTAAATCGTAGCCGCTGCGTACCCCGTTAATAAACTCATAGTAACCGGCACAGCCGATCATGGCCGCGTTATCGGTACAGAGTATCGGAGGCGGCAGAAAAAACTCCACGCCGCGTTTTTCGCACGCTTCTTCGAAGGCCGCACGCAGATGGGAGTTACTTGCAACACCGCCCGCAATGGCAAACTTCTTCACTTCATATTTTTCCAATGCATCCATGGAATGTCCGACAAGCACATCGATAACCGCCTGCTGGAAGGAGGCTGCCACGTCCGCGCGGTTGACTTCTTCTCCCTTCATCTCGCAGCTGTTCAGATAATTTAAAACAGCACTCTTTAACCCGCTGAAGGAAAAATCATATCCGCTCTCTCCCACCTTTGCCCTCGGGAAAGGAATGGCTTCGGGATTTCCTTCATTTGATACCTTATCAATCTTCGGCCCGCCGGGATAACCGAGACCTATGGCACGTGCCACCTTGTCAAAAGCCTCACCCGCAGCATCGTCGAAGGTTCTGCCGAGAATCTCGTAGACTCCGTAATCCTTCACGTTTACCAGATGTGTATGTCCGCCGGACACCACAAGGCACATAAAAGGAGGCTCAAGCTGCGCGTTTGCCAGATAGTTGGCGCAGATATGTCCTTCAATGTGATGCACTCCGACAAGCGGAATTCCGGTTGCAAAAGCAATCGCCTTGGCTTCCGCAACACCGACCAAAAGTGCACCCACAAGGCCGGGCCCGTAGGTTACCGCAATGGCATCGATGTCCTTTAAGGTGACATTTGCCTTTTTCAGCGCTTCTTCAATGACCTGATTGATTTTATCTATATGTTTTCTCGATGCGATTTCCGGCACAACACCCCCGTAGAGTGTGTGCAGATCAATCTGGGAATAGATGACGTTGGAGAGAATCTCTCTTCCGTTTTTAATCACCGCAGCCGCCGTTTCGTCACACGACGATTCGATTCCCAGTACGAGAATGTCTTTGTTTTCACTGTTCATTGAACTGTCTCTTTTCTGTTTCTTTCTCTCAATTCTTATCTTTGGTCTTCTCGGGACCTTCGGTCTTTTCGGAGTCTTCGTCCTTAAATTTTAACTCCACCGTGCGACCGTCTTTTGCCACGATCGTGTTTGCAAAAATCTCACGCACCTTGTCCCGGTACTGTTCGGGATAATTAAGGGACGGGCTGTAATGCGTCAGCCACAATTCCGGTACACCGGCCCGGCTTGCAAGATCCGCCGCCTCGTAAAATGTCATGTGCTTGTGTGCTTTCGCCTTCTCTTCCATGCCCGGTTCCCCGTACATTCCTTCGCAGATAAACAGATCCGCACCCGTGGCATTACGGACGATGGATTCGCAGGGACGCGTATCCGTGGTGTATGTCACCTTCAATCCCTTGCGTGCCGCACCCATTACCATGTCGGGCGTGTAGGTCACGCCGTCCTGTGTAATCACTTCCCCCTTCTGAAGGCGGCTCCATAATTTCAACGGAATGTTCTGCGCCTTGGCGCGCCCGGCATCAAACTTTCCGGCTCGTCCGAGCACAAAGGAATATCCGTAGCAGGGTACATTATGATTCACACGAAACGAGTGGATTCCGAGTCCTTCCAGTTCGGGGAGAAGAAAGTCTTCTTCCAATTCCGAAATCTCGATACACTTCACCTCAAAAGGAAGTTCCGGTGCAATCGCGCGGAGTGAGGAAACTACACGCGTCAGACCTTTCGGTCCGATTAATGTAACCGGTTCTGTCCGGTCCGCATTGCCGAGATTTAACAGCATGCCCGGCAGGCCGCTGATGTGGTCGGCATGAAAATGGGTAAAACAAATCACATCCACGGGATTGGGACTGAACCCCTTCTCGCGCATCGCAATCTGGGTTCCCTCTCCGCAGTCGACCAAAACCGTATGACCGTTGTATCGGATTAACAGGGAGGTAAGCCACCTGTAAGGCAGGGGCATCATTCCTCCGGTTCCGAGCAGGCAAACATCTATCATTTCTTTACTCCAAAACTATTGTTATTTACGCAGCCAGTAAATGATTGCATCTTCCGAAGGCTTTTCGTAAAAATTCGGCCGGACTCCTTCGCTTGTAAAACCGGCACGTTCGTAAAGCGTAATCGCCGGTTCATTCGAGGCGCGCACTTCCAGCGTAACATTCCGGATGCCGCGGTTACCCAGTTCCGCAACCACTTCATCAAGAAGTTTGCGTCCGTATCCTTTGCAACGTTCTTTCCCGGCAACGGTGATTTTCACCAAATCGGCGTCCTCGCCGGTCAGAATCGCTACCGCATATCCGACTACACCTGTAGTATCTTCTATGACAACGCACATTGCATTCTCGTTGCTTAATTCTTCTTCAAATCCACGGTTACTCCACGGATCCGGATAGGAAGTATTCTCCATTTCCGAAACAATTCCCAGATCTTCGTATCGCATCGGCCGTATCTGCGCCTTTTCCCTGCGCTCACGCTCTGCCTGGGATGTCCGGTAATAAACCGGGCTGTGCTGTGCGGCACTCTGCACTTTCCCGGCCGCAAACAGTTCCATGCCGCGCACGCCGACACTGCCTGCATGCTGGCGGTTTAAATGTGCCGGTGCAAACAGGTAAGGCACTTTCATAAGACCGGCTATTTTTTCGCGGTATACGGCCACGCCGTCCCCTAAAAAAATCACTTCCTCGCCGCGTTCATTCAGGATTTTGCAAAGTTCTTCAATGCCCATGGCCGCGGTTTCCCTGATGCGCACGAACTCGTAATGCCCTTCCTTTTTATCACAGGTATCGCATTCTTCCGATGCGGAAATAAAACCGAAGAGCCCGGTGTATACCTGTTCCCGTCTCGCATCCATAATCGGGCAGATGACGCCGCTATGGCCGAAGAGGTTATAAGCAAGTCCTTCCGTAGTCGGAACGGGCACAATGGGCTTGTTTAATGCCAGTGCCAGTCCCTTTGCGGTTGCGGCTCCGATTCGAAGTCCGGTAAACGACCCCGGGCCCTCCGCAACAGCAATCGCATCGATGCTTTCCAGATTCAGTTCCGTCATCCTCTTTAATTCATCCAGCATCGGAAGCAGGGTCTGGGAATGTGTCTTTTTATAATCAATCGTGTATTCGGCTTTCAGTACATCATCCTCGATCAGGGCAACGCTCGCCACGTTTCCCGAGGAATCCAGAGCTAATATTTTCATGTTGTTTTCCTAACTGATTGTAATACGTCGATAATCGAATCCTTTTGTAAGGTCTTTCTCGATCGTGATTTTTATCGTTTCCTTCGGCATAATCTCTTCCACAAGGTTTGCCCATTCCACGAAGCATACGCCGTTTCCGTAGAAATAGTCCTCGTAGCCGATTTCGTCCATCTCTTCGATATCGCCGATTCGGTAAACGTCAAAATGATAGAACGGAAGTCTTCCGCTTTCATACACCTGTACGATGGTAAAGGTCGGTGAATTAACCGGCTCGTCGATTCCAAGCCCCTTCGCCACGCCCTGAATCAGGACGGTTTTGCCGACGCCTAAATCGCCCAAAAGGGCATATACCTGCCCCGGCTCTGCCTCTTCTCCAATCTGCCTGCCGAGATGAAACGTTTCCCCGGCACTGTATGTTTCGATTATTTTACTCACTGTATTCTTTTCACCCTTCCGGCACGAACATCTAATATCGGATTTTCACTTTCTCCGGTGCCATGTTTGCGCTGATGATGCGAAGCACATCCTCTGTCTTTTCCTTCATATCCGCTCTCGGCAGAATAAACGCATTTTTCTTGCCGGTAAAAATAAAATAACTGCTTCTGCTTCCCGTGGCTTTTATGCAGTTCTCCCACGGCACAAGCTGCTCTTCTTCTCCGGTCCGAACCAGCACACCCTCCGCGGATAGCTTGTAATGCATCCCGTTTTTGAAAGCCGGAACCATTTTTGCCTGCATTACAGACAGCCTGAGCATATCAATGGGCGGATACAGAATCAGAATTGCCGCAATCACAGGGTAATACCACTGATGCATCGTGATAAAACCGTATATCATCAAACATCCGATGGCCGTCATAATGATGGTCACCGGCTGTCTGTACAGCACCTGCATCTTGTAATCAAAGAGTGCCGACACCGTGATTTTTACGTCAAACTCTGTTTCCAATTTCGTTTCCTCTGTCGAACTTTATATCTTTCTTTTCGTAACGGCCTGATACCGTATTTCCCGGGGCCTGCTTAGTCCCCGGTTGCCGGTCTTTTTCACCGCCTTAAGTCTCGGGATTCGAATCCTCTCCGATATGAAACCTGAGCGGACAGCTTTCATACTGCACGCGAAGCCCGTCCTCGGGTTTGATCAGCTCATATTTCGAAATCAGACGCATTGCCACCTGCTTTGCGCTGTCCATGTCGGCATCCAAAAGGATAATCACATACTGCTTGTCGGAGAAGCGGTTGCCCACATCCACCATTCGAAGCGATACGGCTGCAGCGCTTTCCAGTGCATCCATGGAGCGAATGACGCGGTCCTTATCCGTTCCGATATCACACTGCAGTGTAAAGAGCATCAGCTGCACCGGCTTCTTGTTTCGGGAAGCATAGCGTGAGATAAAATTAAAAATATACCGGAACTCGTCGTACATCACATTGTAAATGCCCTGTGAATAATCCTGCCTGCCTTCGATTAAGTAGCGGATATTCGAAAGCGAAGAAGGAAGCACTTCGCTTCCGTCCTCCTCGTCGCTGTAGAAGCGGTAAGCATTCTTGCCGTTCTTCTTTACCAGGTACAGTGCACGGTCCGCGTTATTGTAAAGCGTCTGGAAATTATCGCCGTCCTGCGGATAAATCGCAATGCCGACCGACACGGAACAGGTTTTTGAGTAACCCATTTCGTCAAGTCTTGCGTCTAAGGTATTGATAATGCTCTTTGCACGTTCGGATGCGATTTTACGATCGCCGACGCCGACGAGATACAGAATGAATTCGTCACCGCCGAGACGGCAGACGATATCGTTGCTTCTTGCATACTGTCTTAAAATATCCGAAAACATACGAATGACCTTGTCGCCTTCCGCATGTCCCATTTTATCATTGATCAGCTTGAAGTTATCCAGGTCAATCATAAACATCATGCCCTGGGTACCTCCTTCGAGACTCTTGCGGATCAGTTCCTCGGTATACTTGCGGTTGTAAAGCCCTGTCAGCGCATCACGGCGGGCCAGATCGATATAGTCGTTGGTCCGGCTTCTGGTGTTGATAACACGCTCGATACGGCTCTTCATAACCTTGGAAACAAACGGCTTACGAATGTAGTCCTCTGCCCCCAGACGAAGGCATTCCGCCTCGGTTTCGGAGGATTCGTCCGATGTCAGGAAAATCACCGGAATCGTACTCCATGCGGGATTGCTCTTAATCTTCGTCAGCGTTTCCTTTCCGTCCATAACGGGCATATTGATATCCAGAAGAATCAGATCCGGAATACGCTTTTCCAGAAACTGAATGGCCTGCTCACCGGAAATGACGGGAGTTACTTCATACTCCTCCTTCAGCTCCTGGCGCGCCATAATCAGGTTTGTTTTGTTGTCGTCGACAATCAGTATGTGCCTCATAAATAATCCCCCGGGTTAATTCTCCGCTTCCGCCATGGAAAGGAGCACCATAATCTCTTCCCTGGCTTCCTCGTACATGAAGTTATCCATGTGATGCTTGGCTTCTTTCAGCCTCTTCTCAGCCTTCTCATCAAGCCTGCACTTCATCAGGCTTTCCATCTCTTCCTCCGCGCGGTCGATTTCAAAATACTCAAGTTCCTTTGCAATGTATTCGAGCGTACGCTTGTACTCGCGAAGCGAAATCGCACTGCCGGCCAGTTTCTTCGCAGGTTCTTCCTTCTCCTCGGAGATAAAGAAGTCCCGAATCTCGGACAGCATCTGCTCGTATTCCTTCATGAGATTCTCCAGATCGTCACGGATTTCTTTCTTGTTGCCGGCCTTGCCGTTCATCTCATGCTCACGGAAATGATCCGAAAGCGTCATCGCACCGATACTTAAGAACGAACTCTTCAGTGCATGCACCTCTATCGTGTAGTTCTTATAATCTTTATCCTCAATAAATTTGCGAAGCTGCTCGGGTTTGTTCTCGCCCTCTTCGCGTATGCATCTTAAAATCTCTATATATGCATTCCGGTTGCCGGAGAAAATATCGAACGCATAGCGGTAATCGATTCCCTTCATCGGGAAGGTAAAATCTTTCTCATCGAATACGCCCTTTCCGGAAGTGTTTTCTTCATCCGCACCGAGTGCATACTCGACGCCCTTCATGCCGCTGACGGAAGATCCCGGAATCTCTTCCTGAAGTTCCTTCGGAAGATAAGTCCGAAGAATACCGGCAAGCGAATGCGTATCGATGGGCTTTGCCAAAAGGTCGTTCATGCCGTTTTTGATAAACAGGTTTTTGTCGGCTTCTCCGGCATTGGCGGTCAGTGCAATAATGGGAACGGTCTTTGCGTATTCGCTGTTGATGGAACGGATTCTCTGTACCGTCTCCACACCGTCCATATCGGGCATCATGTG
>DLBG01000126.1:7448-32738 GCA_002494135.1 Lachnospiraceae bacterium UBA7027 | reverse complement strand
GCACAGATTATTGCGGTAGCGGATACCTTCGATGCAATGTATTCCGACAGACCGTATCGTAAGCGCATGAACTTTGACAAGGCCGTTTCCATCATTAAGGAAGTATCCGGTACCCAGCTGCAGGCTGACGTTGTGGATGCATTCTTACGTCTTGTGGATAAGGGTGAATTCCGTGCACCGGATGATGTCGGCGGCGGAAGTACCGAGGACATCAACAACATCCATAAGAAGCAGAATGAGGCGGAAGCGAAGAAACACGCAGAGGAGAAGCACTCCGAAGAAAAGCAGCCTGAAGAGAAGAAGGCAGAAGAGAAGCCGGCCGAGAAAAAAACGACCGGGGAGAAGAATGAGTAATACGGTTTTTAACAATTTACCGGCAGGAACAAGCATTAACGAAGGGGGCAGCGATGCCCCCTTAGGTTGCGTTAATCTTGATGCCGGAACCGTTCTGCCCGGCGAGTATCAGGTCATCCGGCGCATCGGCAATGAAAACGTCGGAGGTGAGGCGGACCTTTATTTAAGCGAACACGAGGGAGAACTCTATGCGGTGAAAATCTTCCGTCGCGTTCTTCACACCAAGTCCGACCTTTCCGATAAATTAAAGAACACAAAATCTCCTTACGTGGCGAGAATCTATCATACGGGAGAATTCTGCGGCAGACATTTTGAAGTCTATGATTACTTCAAAAAGGGCAGCTTCGCGGACGCCTTAAAGAAGGGAACCTTCTCTTTCGAGGATCTGAAAGGCTTTATTATCCCTGAATTAAACGAAGCACTCCATGACCTTCATGAGGCAGGCATTCTGCATCGTGACATCAAGCCGGGCAACGTTATGTGGTCGAATGAGGGAAGACATCCCGTATTGATCGATTTCGGCCTCTCTTCGGTAATAAGGGAGAGTAAGTCCATCGTTGTGTCCGAAGTGGGCTTTACGGCGTCCTACGCAGCTCCTGAGGTGCTTCGAAACGTTTACTTTGACGAGTCGGATTATTATTCGCTCGGAATTTTAATCTACGAGCTTTTTACGGGCAGAACACCGTTCGGTGAAGACAATGCCTATACGAATATCATCACGAAGCCTGCGGCCATGCCGGAGGAGTTGTATCAGCTGATCCTTGGACTGACCTATGCGGATCTTTCCTATCGTCACGATTTATCCAATCCGAACCGCCGCTGGACGTATGAAGAAGTCCGTAAGTGGGTGGAGGGAGTTGCGCAGCCGGTACCCGGTGCGGGCATCCGCACGGAAGAGGGGGACGACGGAAGCATTCCTCCCGTGAGTTTTATGCACAACCAGTATACGGACATGGATACGTTAATGAGCGCCATCGGCTGGAACTGGAAGGAGGGGAAAGATTTTATTCTCCGAAATCAGCTTACCGGACATTTGCGAACCGGCGCCAACGTTTCGAAGAGCAGGCTCTATCACGCGTCGGTAATTGAGGATACACTTGCCGATAAAAATCTGGATTCGGACGAAAAACTGGCGGTCATCCTTTATACGATTTCGCCGGGTCTTCCGTATCTTTTCGGACCGGCCGGTGCATACGAATCCGTGGATGCTTTTGTGGATGCTTTCTTTGACGGGATTTCCGGATATACGAATGATTCTCTGCGCACCGCCATGGAGATGTTAGAAACCCTGCTGTCGTCAGACGTTCTTATAAAATACGCGGAACGCACGAATGTATCACCGGAAAAACTGGAATTAATCCGCGAGTTTGAAACGAAAATCAAAGACAGGATTGACTGGAGAAATCACAGAGAAGCCTACGGCTTTGAATTTGCTTACCGCTATACGGGAAGGGAAGAGTTAAACCTCGGACTCCCGGACGGAGCGGTTTTTAAAAACATTGAGGAAGTAAAGAAATATCTGGCCGGGAAAAAAGGAGAGGCGTATATCGATTTATACCGCACGAGTGCATTTTTCCTGGATGAGGAACATACATTAAAGCCTGTATTCTACGGATGGATGAAGGCAAAAGGGTATATGCTTGGGGAGAAGTTCGGCTTATGAGCGGACCGAAAATGTCAGCAGCGGATATAAAGAAATACCGTTTATTCGAACAGGATCGCAGGAGGCTCTATCAGGACCTTGTGCGGATGTGCGACATCCAGAAAAGAAGACTGAAAAACGTCACACAGCTGCAGGATCTCTGCGCGGGCGTCATGAAAGAAGATGCGGTAAAATTCCGCATGCAGAAGCTTGGCCGGGACGCGGAAGACATCCGGGTTTCCCTCAAGCGCATGCAGGCCGTGATGCAGGAGAGAAACAACGAAGAGATGTGTGATGTACTGCAGGGTGTATCGGCGCGCTTTGCACCGCTTGATGAGGAACTTGCCGAAACGGAAGCCTTCGTGCGGAAGGTGAGGGAAGAGTTTTTCGTAAAGATGATGGCAGATTCAAAGAAGGCTAAAGAAGCAGACACGGTCGCAGCCGCAGACGCAGCCGCAGGTGCTGACGCAGATGCTAAAATCGCATCCTTCGAAAGTCTTGCAAAAGACGAAGCGGCACGGGTGCTGCATTCCGTCTGTACACTTTGCGAAAGCGCCGAAGCTGCCGGAATCAAAGAGGAGGAAGCAAAAACACTTCTTGCTAACATCGAGGAGCTTGTGGCGGAAGGCAGGGATGCTTTCTCACTGTATGAAGAAATCCACCGAATCGATGTGATGAAGATTCGTCCTCTGCGCGATGTAATCGAAAAAGAAGAGAGGCGCCTGGATGAACTGGATGCAAGACTCAGTGCGGAGCTTTCAAAATATCATGTCCTTTGCAGGGAGCAGGGGATTGCGCCTAAGAAGTTTGCTTTCGCGGAAGAATCCGTGGAGGCCATCCGCTACGAAAGTGCGGGGCTGATTCAGAAGGGATCTTCGAAGAGCGATTTAAGGATTCTTATGAGAAATATTCGCGAAAGCCTTGTGGAGCTTGGGTATCTGTATCTGGGCGAGAAGGAAGAGGACCGTGATTTCGCGAGGGAAATTTACCGGATTCACGATGACGTGATTCTGCATGTGATTTACGATTCCACCGGACGCGTCACCATGGAGGTGGCGGTTGAGGATGAGAAGGACAGAGAGCCGCATCCAAGAGAAGTGGAGAAGCTGGTGAAGGAGCAGGTGAGCTTCTGTACGGAGTATGAAAAGATTTTCCATCTGATTAACCAAAAAGGGCTGGAATTCCGCAAGGAAAATCTGTATCCGGTAAGCCCGGACTTTGCGCAGGTCATCAATACGAGCGAATTTGTACGCGCAGGAGAAGGAGCGGCCTCCGCAGACGCTGCGACGGATGATTACTTTGCATCTTACGGCTTGCGTGAAAACAAATATCTGGCGGCTCAGATTTAGAATCAGGACGGAGACAAAGAATCCGGAAGGAAAAAAGGCAAAGGCATGAAAGGTAAGAAATGTCCCGCATGCGGGACTGTAAATAAAATCAGCAATATCGTGTGCACTTCCTGCAGGGAGGACCTTCTTCGTGTGCCTGTGACGGAGTGCGATGCTAAAGCCGGAAAGGCTCCCGGGGTACAGAGAGGCGTTGCGACGGGCTTTCAGAGAAAGTGTCCGGATTGCGGAAAACTGTGGCCGTACTCAAAGTCAAGATGTGAATGCGGCAGATCACTGTTTACGGTGCCCGTATATGCAACGAGCGACAACAATGCAACGGGTGACAACAGTGCAACTAATTTCTTCTTACGTTCGGAGGACGGAAAGTGTGAGATTCCGCTTCCGGTCGGAGAGGAGGTCATTGTCGGACGGGAAGGTGCCGGAGCGGAGTACTTAAAGGAGAAATCTTTCGTCAGCTCCGCACATGCAAAGTTTACCGCTTATGAAGAGGGAATCGTGATTGAACACATCGGACACACGAATCCGACACAGGTGAACGGCGTTGAACTCGAACCGAACGTTCCGTATCAGACACAGGAGGGTGACCTGATTGTCATGGGGGTCAGAAGCAATCAGGGATATCATCCGAACATTGCATATTTCAGGCTTATGAGTACACACATGGGGGTGTGAGATGGAAGAGCAGAAAACGATTGTATCGAAGTGGCACAAAGAGCTGGAGATTTTTTACCGCATCAAAAGCTCCGTCATTCTGGAGGGAAACATTTACGACAGCTTTCAGTATCCGTCGGGAGAACTGGAAGGTGCCTGGCTTGGTCTGGACCAGTATCTCGAAGCATTCTTTTCGGAGAAGGGATATGAGAATGTGATATTTTACAATCCCATCGACGGCTTCACCGCGTCCGAAGAGGAGAGCCTGAACCGCTTTGCCGAAAGCGTCGGCATGAATGCCGAGGACGGGAAAATAGCGGCGAAATTCGATGCATCCGACACCGGGGCACCGACATTAATCAAAGAGGCACTTTCCAAGAGTGAGCATTCAACCGTAATCCTGCTTGATATGGCATCACGTTACATCATTGCACCGGACCATCTGTACCCGGCGGATTTGCAGTGCTATACGATTCTGAAACAGGCTTTCCTGGGTGCTACCGATGTGAACACGAAAGAGGGCAGAGTATCCAACATGCTTCTTTTCATCACCGACAAGCAGAACGACCTGCCTTCGTGGATTTATTTTAACGTAAACCGCATCAAGGGGATTCACATCGATCATCCGAATGCGGAGCAGAGAAAGGCTTTTTTAATGCAGGATGACATGGCGAATTTCTTTGCAGCGGAGGTTTATGAGGCTGATGCGGAGTACTATAAAGAAAAGCCCGAAGAACGTAAGAAACTGATTGATCAGTTCGTGGCGCGCACCGAGGGGCTGACTTTCTCTGAACTGATGCAGCTTCGGAAGCTTTCGATTTCGGAGAAACTGCCGCTTGCAAGACTCAGTACGGTGGTGGATTTATATACTTACGGAATCAAGGAGAATCCCTGGGAGAAAGAGGATTTATCAAACCGCTTAAAACAGGGTGAAGAGATTCTGCGCAGACGCGTGAAAGGACAGGATGAAGCCATTGCCCAGTCACTGGACGTGCTAAAGCGTGCGGTCAGCGGGCTTTCGAAGGTAAAAAACAACGCTTCGCCGAAGGGCGTGCTGTTCTTTGCGGGACCTACCGGTACCGGTAAAACCGAAACCGCGAAGACGCTTGCAGAGCTGGTTTTCGGCGATGAGAGCGCGTGCATCCGTTTTGATATGAGTGAGTATTCCCATGACAATTCCGACCAGCGCCTGTTTGGTGCGCCTCCCGGATATGTGGGATATGAGGCGGGCGGACAGCTCACGAATGCGGTCCGAAAGAATCCGTTCTCAATTCTTCTTTTCGACGAGATTGAGAAAGCGAGTCCGACCATTCTGGATAAATTCCTGCAGATTCTCGAAGACGGACGTATGACGGACGGTCAGGGCAACACGGCATACTTCTCGGACTGCGTGATTATTTTTACAAGCAACCTGGGCATTTATACCAGGGATCAGTTCGGCAACCGAAAGGAAAACGTAAATCGTCAGATGTTGCCGGAGGAAGTACGGGAGAAGGTAACGGCTGCAATTCAGAATCATTTTAAACTCGAACTCGGACGGCCGGAGATTTTAAACCGTATCGGAGAAAATATCGTCATTTACCGCTACATCAGCCTCGAAGCGGCAAGAGAGATTCTCAATGCGCGAATGGACGGCATTGTAAAGACCGTTGCGCTGCAGAAGGGAATCGCAGTGGATCTGGAACCCGTGCGCGACAAACTTTATGCGCTTGTTATTGAGAACCTCGATAACGGCGGCCGCGGAATCAACAATATTGTGGAAAAGGCGTTAATCAATCCGCTCGCGAGATATATTTTTGATGAAGATGTAAAAGCGGGAGTTTCCGTCGTAGTACAGGATGTAATCCGCAAGGATGCCGGTTACGAGCTTGTGGTTTCCGGATGAGGAAAGCGCGATAAGCACGACACGTAAGGGACAATACGAAAAGTACTCCGATTAAGTGAGATGTAAGAAATGAGAATAGGCAGGGTTTTGTATCCAATTAAGGCCCTGGGGCCGGGCGAGAGGCTCGGGATCTGGGTGCAGGGATGTGAGAGAAGCTGTGAAGGCTGCGCAAACCCCGAACTGCAGAGCATGGAGGGCAAAGAGATGCCCCTGCCGGTGTTGGCGGCGATGTGCAAAGCAGCCATCGAAGACTACGGTCTGAAAGGGATTACGATTTCCGGCGGGGAACCGATGCTGCAGGCCGGGGAGCTCGCAGAGCTTCTGAAAGAGCTGCGTCCGCATTGTGACGACATCCTTCTTTTTACGGGATATACGAGGGACGAGTTAAAACGTATGGACACTGATTCCGTCCTTGAAAACATCGATGTTCTGGTTGACGGAGTGTACATCAAAGAGCGCAACCGCGGCGAGATCCTGCGCGGATCGGATAACCAGGTCATACATTTTCTCACGGACGGCAGCCGTGAAAAATACGAAGCATACATAAACGAAAACAAAAAAACGGTGGATGAATTCATTGCCCCTGACGGTGTGGTGGCAGTCGGAATTCATCCGGGAGAAACATTTCAGTGAGCAGGACACCCATCGGATTCGAAATAACGGATTTCCTAAACGGCCTTAGCCGGGTCGGCGAAGCAGACCCCGGCTATGATGCTTTCGTGCGGCGTTACAGCGCGAGGCGTGCCCTGGAAATCAAACAGGAGCAGGCGGGGCTTACCAAAGAGGTTCTGATGCAGAAACGCAAGGACATCATTCAGGGAATCGCCACTGCTTTACTGGTGATTGCGTGGATTTTCTTCCTGGCTCTGATTGCTCATTGCATCGGCAAACCGGTTCTGAAGGAGAAAGCATTCAATCTTTCCGGAATCATTTCCGAGATGCGGCTTTTACGATTCCAGATTCTGACGGCAGTCAGTGCGGCACTTCTCTGTTTTGCCGGACATTTCCGCCATGCACCGTCACGTATCGTTACCAACGTTGCCGCGATTCTCTGGTGCAGCATCATCACACTGGTTCGCTTTTTAAACTCCGGCCCTTTCATGACGGAGACCAACGTGGCCTGGAGAACGCTCGGCGTTTTGCTGGTTACGTTCATTTTTGCCATTGTGCTCGGCACAAAAGGCGGAGAGTGGCTTTATAACAAGCTTTTGAACATTGACTCCAACGAACGCTTCCTGACACCCGAAAAATACCGCTTCGAAGTCGGCGAAGCCGTTTACCTGATTGCCATGATGGTATTCTGCGGAATCTGCCTGGTACTTTTTCTTTCCATGCCGCTTTTCTTTAAGGCGGTCGGAACCTGGCCGTTTCGTATTCTGACGTGGGCATTTCCCGTCGTCGCCTTCATCGTTTTCTGTATCCGTCAGGCAAAGTGCTGGGACGGAGAGAGCGTAAGCGCATGGATCTGTACGACACTTGTAGTCGGCCATGCAGCAGCCGTTTTAGAGCTTTTTACCATGAGAGACGTTACGCGGGCAATGATCATCTGGGCAATTCTGTTTGCAGCGTCCATCGGCATCATGATTGCCATGGCCGTGATGCAAAGAAGCGAGATGACGATTCTGATGACCTTCATGCTGCTTCTGACGACACTGGTTTCCGCCTGCATCGTGGTGTATTCTACCACGGCCGGCGTGGATTCCATCAATATCAGCGCGCACTGGTGGATGGTGGCACCATCCTTCGTGATGGCCGCAGGTGCAATTGCCACTACGGTCTGGGAGATGGTTCAGCATAAACTCTAGAATCGCATGACGCATACGGGCGTCGGACTTGTAATTCTTCTCCAAGAATAGTAAAATATATTGTTGCCCGCGAAAGAAACAGCAGGGCGAAACAAGGAGTAAAACATGGAATTAATTAAGAAACCCACAACGGGAATGAAGGACATTACGCCGGAAGAGATGGCACTTCGCAATTACGTCATGGACGAAATCAAGAAGACCTATGCTTCCTTCGGTTTTTCGCAGATTGAAACGCCTGCGGTAGAGCACATCGAGAACTTAAGTTCCAAGCAGGGCGGCGAGAACGAGAAACTGATTTTTAAAATTTTAAAGCGCGGCGAGAAGTTAAACCTTGCGACTGCCGAAAGCGAGAACGACCTCGTGGATTCCGGCCTTCGCTATGACCTGACCGTGCCTCTTTCCCGTTTCTATGCAAACAATGCGGCAACCCTGCCCAAGCCGTTCAAGGCGCTTCAGATGGGCAACGTATGGCGTGCGGACCGTCCGCAGAAGGGACGTTTCCGTCAGTTCATGCAGTGTGACATCGATATCCTCGGTGAACCCACCAATCTTGCGGAAATCGAGCTGATTCTTGCAACGACGACTCTGTTAGGAAGAGTCGGATTCAAGGGCTTTAAAGTGCATGTCAACGACCGTCGCATTTTAAAGGCAATGGCCAGCTATGCAGGTTTCGATGCAGCGGATTACGACAACGTTTTCATCGAACTGGACAAAATGGATAAAATCGGTCTGGACGGCGTTTGTACGTGCTTAACCGAAGACGGATTCTCTGCGGATGCGATTGCCAGATACCGCAAGCTTTTCGAAGAATTCCAGGCACAGAGCAACCAGCTCGGCTTCTTAAAAGAAACGCTCGGTGATTTTATCGAAGAGAATGCAGCGGATAACTTGTCCGAAATTTTAGGTGCCGTGGAAGCCTCCAAGGGAACCGACTGCGAAATCGTTTTTGATCCCACGCTGGTGCGCGGAATGAGCTATTACACCGGTACGATTTTTGAAATTGAAATGAAGGAATTAAACTGCTCCGTAGCGGGCGGAGGAAGATATGATAAAATGATCGGACGTTTCACCGGACAGGATACACCTGCCTGCGGCTTCTCCATCGGATTCGAAAGAATCATCACGATTATGATGGAGCAGGGCGTGAAGGCTCCCGGAACGACCGAGAAGACCGCATTCTTAGTGGAGAAGGGAATTGACGGCGAGCGCCTCGGCGAGATCATCGCCAAAGCCCAGGCACTTCGTGCGGAAGGCAAAACCGTTCTCGTTACCCGCATGAACAAGAATAAAAAATTCCAGAAAGAACAGCTGACGGCGGACGGATATACGGAGTTTGAAGACTTCTACCGTGAAGCTTTAAAGAATTAGAAGATATGCCCGTGCCGGGTAAAATACCTGTGCAGGAGCAAATATAGATATTTCGGAGGATAGAAACAATGGCTGAGTCCATGAACGGATTGAAAAGAACACATCGTTGTACGGAGGTTTCCGAGGCAAACCTCGGTCAGACCGTCACCGTAATGGGATGGGTTGCAAAGAGCAGAAACAAGGGCGGTATTATTTTTACCGATTTACGTGATCGAAGCGGAATCCTGCAGATTATTTTCGAGCAGGGCGAAGGGGATGAATTTGTCGATGCGGCAAACTTCGAAAAAGCCTGCCAGCTTCGCTCCGAGTTTGTAATCGCGGTTGTCGGAAAGGTGGTAAAACGAGGCGGTGCCGCAAACGAAGCATTAAAAACCGGTACCATCGAAGTAAGAGCGAATTCCTTAAGAATTCTTTCCGAAGCGCTGACGCCTCCCTTCCCTGTGGAAGCGGACTGCAAGACCAAGGAAGAAATTCGTTTGAAATACAGATATCTTGATTTGAGAAGACCGGATTTGCAGAAGAACATCATCATGCGTTCCGAAGTGGTTCAGAGAATCCGCAACTTCTTATCCGAAGAAGGGTTCCTCGAAATCGAAACACCGATTCTGATGAAGTCCACGCCGGAAGGCGCAAGAGACTACTTAGTGCCCAGCCGTGTTCATCCCGGCAAATTCTACGCACTGCCGCAGTCTCCGCAGCTTTTCAAACAGCTTTTGATGTGCTCCGGCTATGACCGGTATTTTCAGGTGGCAAAGTGCTTCCGTGACGAGGACCTTCGTGCGGACAGACAGCCCGAATTTACGCAGGTCGACATGGAGCTGTCCTTTGTGGATGTAGAGGACGTTCTGGATGTCAACGAACGTCTCATTGCAAAGGTATTTAAGGACAGTATCGGCATCGATGTGCCCCTGCCTCTGGAAAGAATGAAATGGATTGATGCCATGAACCGTTTCGGTTCCGATAAACCGGACACCCGTTTCGGCATGGAGCTGATTGACGTATCCGATGTTGTTGCCGGCTGCGGTTTCGGTGTATTCACCGGCGCGCTTGAAAACGGCGGCTCCGTTCGCGGCCTGAACGCGAAGGGACAGGCGGAAATGCCGAGAAAGAAAATCGATGCGCTGGTTGATTTTGCAAAGGACTACGGTGCAAAGGGACTTGCTTATCTTGCAGTCAATGCGGACGGCACTTACAAGTCTTCCTTCGCAAAATTTATGACGGAAGAGCAGTTAAAATCTCTTGTGGATGCAATGGGCGGAGAAGCGGGCGACCTGCTTTTATTCGCGGCAGACAAGAATACCGTTGTATGGGCGGTTCTCGGTGCGCTTCGATTAAAACTCGGCGAAGAAATGGGCTTAATCGATCATGATAAATACAATTTCCTCTGGGTAACGGAGTTTCCTCTTCTTGAGTGGAGCGAGGAAGAGAACCGTTTCGTAGCGGTTCACCATCCGTTCACGATGCCCATGGATGAGGATATTCCTCTCCTGGATACCGATCCCGGCAAAGTTCGTGCAAAGGCTTACGACATCGTATTAAACGGAACCGAGCTCGGCGGCGGATCCGTCAGAATCCACCAGGGAGACATTCAGGAGAAAATGTTCGAAATGCTTGGTTTTACAAAGGAACAGGCACAGGAACGTTTCGGATTCCTGCTTGATGCGTTCAAGTACGGGGTTCCGCCTCACGCAGGACTTGCATATGGTCTGGACCGTATGATTATGCTGATGGTGAAGGCCGATTCCATCCGTGACGTCATGGCTTTCCCGAAGGTAAAGGATGCATCGGATCTTATGAGCGAAGCACCCAATGTAGTGGATGAAAAGCAGTTGGAAGAGTTGTGCATTAAAGTGGTTCTTCCGGCAAAGGAAGAGACAGAAGAATAAGGCGGATATATATGATATACGTTTACGTGGCAAATGTGAAAAGCTTAAGTGCAAAGTGCGAAGCCGATATGATGGAATACAACAGGCTTGTGAATTCGTTGTGCGAAGAACGTCGCGCGAAGGTAAACGCATTAAAACAGCCTGCGGACCGGATTCGCAGCCTTGCGGCCGGCCTGCTTCTTCAAAACTCCCTGCAGGAATATCTTTTCTACAGTGTCGGGCAGAAAGACTGCGGACACCGTCATGAAACGAAAGTGCATATGGTTTCGGAGATTGATGAGGAAGTAATTCGAAATGCGGAACGCATGAAAAAGCTTAACATCGAATACGGACAGCATGAAAAACCGTATCTGCCGGATTATCCCGGAATCTTCTTTAACCTTTCGCATTCCGGCGATTATGTGACCGTGGCGGTCAGCTGCCATCCGGTCGGAATCGATGTGCAGGAGAAGCGAACAATTTCCGATGCGCTGAAGGACAAGTTTTTCACGGAGAAAGAGAAGACTGCGAAGAACCCCGGATATTATATTTTCTCCGGCAAGGAAAGCTACGTAAAACTGACCGGAGAGGGCATGAGCCGGTCATTTCAGGACTTTTCCGTGGATTTTGCAAAGAAGCAGGTCTTTTGCGTAAACACGGGTGAGGTTCTTGCCTATCTTCGTTACAAGGAAATCGAAGACGGCGCTTACATAGTCTGCGTGTGCGACAAGTGCAGAGATATTATCAGCTGGTAATTCTTTGCTTAAAATACCGATTATGGAATTTTGCATTATTTTGATTTAAAGAGAGTAGTCACATCATGCAACTGTTAAAGAAGTCCAACCGCAGAGAACTGTTTTTAGAATTATACATTGCTGTTGTATTTACCGTATTTACCGCATTCAGAGTGTCTTCAAGTGCCAGCTTTCTGTTAATGGCAGTACTTTCTTTTGTTTTCTGGTTCGGGATTACCTGGATTGCCATTCGTTTATTTGAACCGATTCGGAATAAGTGTCGTTCAATATTCGGAAAAATGGATCAAACCATGGATAAAATATCCAACACGCCGTTTTTCTTTCTTTGCCTGGGAATCCTTGTGGTATTGTGGATTCCGGCTTATCTTGCACTGTTCCCCGGGGGCTTTCTTTACGACGGCCCGGAACAGTTGTGCCAGTGGCTGGGACTGATGGAACTTTGGGACAATCATCCGATTGCACACACCGTTTTGCTTGGAGTACTGTATGACATCGGTAGTACAGTCGGCAAAACTCCCAATGCCGGAATAGCCGTATATTCCGCAGTTCAGATGATTACCGTGGCGGGAGCATTTGCATGTTTGTTCCGTGTGATGAAACAATCCGGCGCTTCAGCCATTTTTCTTTTACTTTCTTTTATCTGGGTGGCAATAAACCCGTTTCTTCAGGTCTTGTCTTTATGCAGCACAAAAGATATCTTTTTCGGAGCTTTCATGTTGTTTTTTATGTCATTTTTCTATCTGTGGCTGAATAATGATAAGGCTTCCGGGAAGGTGCTGATTCCCTGTATGATTTTTGGATTACTGATGTGTTTATTCCGACATCCGGTTATTCATATTTTTACTTTTTTACTGGTACTCATACCGTTTTTTAAGCTGACGCGTTCCAAAAAGATATGGACCATGGCGGCAATTGCCGTTGTGATTGTTATTGCGGGTGCCTTCTCTTTGATCTGCCACAATGTATTACACTTAAAGTCCGGAAATCAAAGAGAACTGCTCAGCGTTCCGATGCAGCAAATGGCTTATGTCTGCAATCTTCATTTAAACGGAAATGAAGTGAAAATAAGCGAAGAGCAGTTGGCGCAGGTAGAAACGTTTATTTCGGAAGAGGGGATTATGAATTATCAGCCTGATTCCGCAGATCCGGTAAAGTCCACCTTTGATACGGAGAGTTACAAGAATCATCTTTCGGACAATCTGAAATTGTATTTTGAACTGGGGATTCATAATCCTGTCGAGTATGCTTTTGCTTTCAGAAGTCTGGTTTATCCGTATTTCCTTTCGGAAGAAATGCCGCATGTCGGTCTGATGTTTTTGGATCCTTCCGAAGCAATGCAGAACAAGACGCAGGTCATTCGGGATTCCAAATTCATGCTGTATTATAAAGTTTTGCTTTATGAAACGGCCGGTATGGGATATTCCAGAATTCCGATTGCCGCATCGCTGTTCCGGCCCGGCCTGTGCATCTGGCTGATTGCTGCAGCGATAGGGATTTGTGTATATCGGAAAAAAGGTAACAACCTTCTTTTATTAATTCCGATGGCGTTGTATGCGGCTGCACTGCTGATAGGGCCGGTTGCCCTTGTGCGATACCTGTTTCCGCTGATTATGCTTGTTCCGTTTTTATTTTTTCTGATACTGAGCGGAAAAAAAGAAGACTTTACAAAGGGAAAGTGAGGAGCGAAATGGAAACAAAACAGTCCAAAATGATTAGCGGAATAAAGGAACTTATTTCCCCCTGGTATGTGATATTTGCTCTGTTTCTCGGCTTTTTATGTCATGGCTCCATGTTATTTTCCGATGCAATCGGAATTGATACCGAGAAAGCCATACAGAACGCGGATGCATATGCCATACAGGGAAGAGCGGGCGTGCTTTGGATCAGGAATCTGCTGACAGCCGGAAATTTTAATCTGTATTATATGGAGGCACTTACCTTTGCACTGCTTGTTCTTTCTCCGTTTGTATTTCTCTGGCTGATTTACGCGGTCACAAGGGACGGGAAAACGGTAAAAAGAGCTGCCATTCCTTTTTTGGCAATATGGATTGTCTCTCCGTTCTGGGTAGCGCAGTTGTATTTTTTATCACAGAGTGTTCCGGTTCTGATAACACTGATTCTTTTGCCGGTGGCTGCATATCTGACAGATATGGCCGCCAATAATTTAAAGAAATCATGGTGGGGAATCTGCGTGGCGGTAGCGGTTATTTATCTTTCTTTAAATGTCTACCAGCTTCAGATTGTTTTGTATGCTTTATGTGTTCTGGTGATTTATTACCTGAACAACAGAAATGCGGCAAAAACGGTTAAAGAAAATACCGGATGGATTCTGATTAATGTTGTTACGATTATTCTCGGAATGGCACTTTATTTTATCATCACGAAACTGTTCTTTTTTGACGGACAGTCCTATTTTACCTCTCAGATTTCGTGGTTTAGTGTCGGAATCGTACGTGGAATCCGCGGAATCCTTTCATGGACGAAATTTTCCCTGCTGACTCCTTCCTTTAGCAAATTGTATATGCCGGGATGTATTTTGCTCCTTCTTCTGAGCGCGATTAATCTTTTCCGGGATAAGGAACGCAGGATTGGAAATAAAATCTTTTTATTGTTTGTTGAGGTTTTGATTGGCATCATCCCGTATGTTTTCGTTATTTTCTACGGGGGCGGAATTACTCCGAGAATGTGTTATCCTTTCCCGGTTACGGAGGCGGTTGTTCTTTTGCTGCTGATTTCTGAGGCCGGGGTTTTCTTCGAACATCTCCGGACCGGTGAGAAAAAGGGATTAAAGGTTCTTAAAACCGTGGCAATCCTTTTGGCTGTTGTCTTTTTGATAAAAGATGTATTGAGCCTGCTCAATGTTTCAAACAAGTTGTACTATACGCAGCATTATGTTTATCAGCAGGATGTGGAGATTGCAAAAAAAGTTAAGGAAGATCTGGAACGGTACATTTCCGAAAATGGATACAATCCACAGGAAGCATATGAACATCTGGTGTTTTTAGGAACGCCGCAGATTGCTTATAACGAATCCTGCTGGCCGGATCGCGGGGGTGCAACAATCGGAGGATCTTTCTGGGAATGGGACAATACGGCATCCATGTATCGTCACAGAATCTATTCTGTTATGGATCTGACGGGAAACGGTATTCAGAAAGCTTATTTTTCTCCGATGCAGGAGTATGTCTATTACTATTATTTCGAAGAATACTTTGGCGAAACGGTTTCTCAGATGGCATTTTACCCGTCTGACGGATATATAAAGTATCTTCAGGACGAAGGAACAGGATTGCAATATCTCGTGGTCAAGCTTGGATACGACTGGAGAGATGAGCTGGATCTTAACAGAGACTGGGTAATCAGTCAGGAACAGAATTGGTAAGGCGTCAGAAACAGAGTTGGTAAGGCATCAGGAACAGAATTGGTAAGGCGTTGCCGAAGTTGCAACGGAACGTTAAAATCCCCATCCGTACGGATGGGGATTTTGGGTTATTCTTTATGAAATCGGACTATTGACGAAGACGCAGCAGGCAGATCAGTCGGACTACTGCTGAAGACTCAGCAGATAGATCAAAGGCGAGTTCCAGTAAATGGTAACCTCATTGGTTGAGTAACTGGAATCGTTGTCGATGTAGCAAAGACCGCCGCGCTTGCCGGCAAGAACCGCCTTTGCGTACGGATCTTCCAGATAGCAGTCGGGACCGCCGACCAGCATGCCGGGCATTGCCTCGCCCATCTTCTGGGAAGGTCTGTGGTGAGGATGCTTCGGGGAATGCGTTCCGAAACCGGTCACGTAGCAGTAGCCTGCAGGGTTGATGCCGAAGAGGTTGTCGATGGCACGTTTGGAGTAGCGCTCATACTGTTCCTCGCCGGTTAAGTTATACATCATGTGATAGAAGATACCGTTGTCCGCGATACCCATGTTGGAACCCCAGTAATAGTTATCCTTCAAGGATACAAAGTAAGGATCTTTTTCAAGGACATTTAAATCGTTTTTACCGAGCTTGTTTAAGCGGTTCATGAAGTTCAGCTGCAGACGGTCGCTTCCTTCTCCGCCGTTCTTCATATAAAGCAGATAATCGTATGCGGGATAGGTTCCCATGCTTGCCCAGCCGAGACCTAAGGAGTATCCGCTTTCTTCGATTTCAATTGCTTTCTGCAAATACTGATTGTCGCCGGTTGCGAGGAAGAGTTCTACGGCTGCCCATAAGAACTCGTCTTTATTAGATGCATCGGGATATTCGCCGGTTGCGATTTCCTCGGGGTTTTTAAATCCCTCGGTATCTGCGGCGGCATATTTTTCCATGTAGGCAAATGCCTTCTTTGAAGCTTCCAGACACTGATTTGCGAAGTCCGCATCGATGGCCTTGTAAATCACATATGCTTCCGCCATAACGGCTGCAAAATCGCCGGTAGCGGTAGTGGATATCGGACATACCACAAGCTGCTCGATTTCATCGGGCGGCATAACTACGCCGGGGAAGTTTTCGCAGGTAACTTTATGGTAGACACCGCCGTTGTCAGCCTGCATCTTTAAGAAGAATTCAAGCTCCCAACGTGCTTCGTCCAGGATATCGGGAACACCGTTTCCGCTTTCGGGAATGCCGAAATCGTCGCCGGTAGCGGCTTCATTTTCAGTGTATGCAAGGAAGAGATCCTTTACGGTCTTTGCACCTGCAACCACATAACGGCCGTAGTCGCCGGCATCATGCCAGCCGCCGGATACGTCGATTTTTGTTTCGGTTCCGTAGATTACCGCTTCGCCCATATGGCAGGGACGATGCAGGAAGACACCGCCGGTTTCTTTATCAACCTTGGTACCGCAACGCTGTAAGGTAAGCATTTTTACGGTTGCTTTGTAAACGTCTGCGTAGATGTTTTCACCGATCGTAAACGGATAGGAATCCTCGTATCCTTCAATGGAGATCACATAGGTGCCGGGCTCCCTGAGATCGGAAAAATCGCCGTGACGCTGTGAACCGTCGCCGGAATAGGAGTGAAGTCTTTCGCCCTTTAAAGTACCGGTATAAACCACTTCGCCGGTAGAGGCATCTTTAACGGTGAATTCGGAAACATTCTCATCGTAAGGTGCCGTGAAGACTTTTTCGCTGTCGGGAAGATAACCGATCTGGTTTACCTTGATGGCAACAGGAGGCTCAAGCTCTTCCGGAACGAGCGCGTTCGAACCGTCTTTTACGGTTAATTTTACGTTATCAATATAAACCTTATGGGGAAGCTCACCTTCCAGACCACCCTGCGCACCCAGGTTAAAGCAAAGACGCGGAGCGGGATCGGAAGAATCCTCCATTGTCCAGTCCACGGAAATGTGCTTTGTTTCGGGACCGATGGCAACATCTTTCTCCATATAGTACGCATGATAGTCGCCGCCGTTAATCTGATGACGCCACTCAAGCGTTCTTTCGATATCGCTTCGGATATCGAATTCCATGGTATAAACGGCACCTTCGCTTAACGGATAGCCGTCCTTGAATACCTGAACGGAATATTCCAGGGAACCGAGGGAAGCAATATCTACAAAAAGTTCACCTTCCTCAACACCGATTTTAAAAGAACCGCCGCTTGCGGAATAGGTACCCCAGCCGGCATATTTTCCGTCGTCAAAATTATCGTCGATGACAACGCTGCCGTCTTCAAGGCCGCCTTTTTTCTCAGGCTCCGAAGGGGTTTCGCTTCCGGTCTCCGACGGATATTCCGGCGGGGTAACGACGCGGTTGCATCCGCCCGCTGCCAGCAGCATACTGGTCGTAAGGGCCGTAACCAGACCGATGGACAGGATTTTTTTTGCTTTCATAAAAATTTCCTCCATGAATTATCACACACAATAGTATTTTACTATTCATAAGGGGAAAAGGGAATGAAAAAAAAGAGGCGAAAATGGAAAAAATATATCATAAAGAAAAACTCCACAACAAATAAAATATATGGTATAATATTTAGACCTGTCAGGACTGACAGAAACCGGGAAAATGAGAAAAATGAAGGAGCAGAACATGAAGAAGATTTTATCCTATGCAGCAGTTGCACTGAGTGTGATGATTGCGGTTCTTACCATAGGCGCTTTCAAGGCAGAAGCGGCGCCGCTTTCCATGCCGGACGGAACCGTATTTGATCCGGTCTATTATGCAGACAGCTATGCTGACTTAAAAGCCGCATTTGGTTATAACGGCGGACTTTTGTGGAATCATTATCAGATTTTCGGACGGAATGAGGGAAGAATCGCCACCGCGTCGAACCAGCCCTGCGGCAGTGTAAAGGTGATGCCGGGCAATGTGCTTTTCGATTCAAAGTTTTATTCCGATACCTATCCGGATTTGAAGGCGGCATTCGGTGAGGATGAGAGTCTGCTCTGGAAACATTATCAGAATTGCGGCAGGAGAGAAGGCCGTCAGGCATATTACGGAGAAATGATCGTTGCTCCCTCCGCACCGATATCCGGAACGCAGGCAGCAGAGAATCTGGCAAAAGTAAACCGTTCCACGGGACGTCCTTTCTTAATCAAGGTAAACCGTGCAGCCTGCACCGTAACCGTTTACGGTATGGATGATGCCGGCAATTATTCCTTGCCCTGCTGCGCATTCGTCTGCTCCCCGGGTGTATCCACTCCCGTCGGAACCTTCCGTTCCGGTCAGAATGCAAGATGGCTTGCATTTGACGGCGGACAGTACGGACAGTATGCAAAGCGCATCAGCGGACATTACTGGTTCCATTCCGTAATGTACAACGGCAGAAACGAAGGAAACCTTGACTGGCCTGCATTCAACAACCTCGGGACCGTATGTTCCCACGGCTGTGTCCGTTTACAGGCGGGAGATGCAAAGTGGATTTACGATAACTGTCCTGTAGGAACAACGGTTGAAATCTATGATGATGCTGCCAATCCGGGACCTCTGGGCAAGCCCGAAGCTCCGAAGATTGCGGCAAACGATCCGAGACGCGGATGGGATCCCACGGATCCGAATCCGGCAAATCCCTGGTGGAAATAATCGGGGTTTTTCAATCACAGTAAAAAGGGGATGAAACAAATTGATTGAGAAAGTAAAATCCATGCTCGAAGAGTCGAAACGGGTGGTCTGCATTATGGGACCGGAAGCCATGATTGAATGTGGCGCTGTAGATCTCTGGGCTCCCGACAATCTGTTTCGAATTGAAAAAACATACGGCAAGAGCCCGGAAGAGATGCTTTCCGCAGGTGAAATCACCACAAGGAAGGTATATTTCTATGATTTTTACAAAAAGGAAGTCATTAAAAACCTTCCGCAGCCCGGCCCCGCCTATACGGCAATCCGGAACCTGCAGGATGCAGGCAAGATCAGCGAAGTCATCAGCTTCAATATCTACGGCCTGGAATACCGCGCGGGCATTCATAACGTGGTGGAGCTTGCCGGAAGCGTGTATGTCAATTACTGCCCGGTATGCAAGAAACTCTACCCGGTAGATTACTTACAGCAGTCGAAGAGCGTGCCTCTTTGCGAAGAATGCAAGGCATCGATTCGCCCGAATATCCGCCTGCACAGCGAGAAAGTGCAGAACAACCTTTATACCCAGGCATCCCTGGCCTGCAGGAATGCGGATATGGTGCTGGTTCTCGGCATGACCTTATCCGGTTCGAAAATCCGCTACGTCACCGGTCACTACGAAGGAGACCGTCTCGTCGTGGTACATAAGGAACCTCACTACACCGACAAATACGCAGATTACGTCATTTATATGCCTGTAAAAGATGTGATGTCGTATTTGGCGGAAGATTATTAAAGGAGTTTTGATTTGCCAAGCCCTATACTGATCGGACAGATTATTGCGGTTGTAATTCTGCTGATTCTGTCCGCATTCTTCTCATCCTGTGAGACCGCGTTTTCTTCCGCGAATGCCATCCGCCTTAGGACGTTGTCCGAAGAGGGCAGCAGGCGGGCGAAGGAAGCGCTCGGAATCCTGGATAAATATCCGAAATTCTTAAGTACCATACTGATCGGAAACAATCTGGTCAATATCTCGGCATCCGCGCTGGTAACCACCGTTGCGGTGTCCACCGGCCTTCCGTGGGCAGTCAGTGTTGCCACGGGAGTGCTGACTTTCATCGTGCTTTTATTCGGCGAAATCATCCCCAAAACCTGGGCCAATTTATACGCAGAGAAGGTTGTTTTATTCTATGCGCCCGCGGTGAAAATTTTAATGGTTCTCCTGACACCGTTTATTTTCATTACGGAAGGAATTGCGACGCTGTTTTTACGTATCTTCGGCATCGACCCGAAGAAAAAGAAAACCGTCATTACCGAGGATGAGCTTCGTACCATCGTGGAGGCCAGCCATGAAGAGGGCGTCATCGAGGAAAAAGAGCGCGAGATGATCAACAATGTGGTGGATTTCGGCGATGCCTGCGCAAGGGATATCATGATTCCCCGAATCGATCTTGTCATGATTCCGGATACTGCCACGTACGACGAAGTGAGAAAAGTGTTTAAGAAAAATCTTTACACCCGCCTTCCCGTTTACCACGAAAGCAACGACAACGTGACCGGAATTCTGAACATCAAGGAATTTCTTCTGCTCGATGAGCAGGACAAGGCAAATTTTAAGCCAGAGGATTTGATGCGAGAGCCGTATTACACCTACGAGCTTAAGAAAACCTCGGAGCTTATGATGGAGCTTCGCGCCGCGACCAATTCCGCCGCGATTGTTTTAAACGAATACGGCGGGGCAGAAGGCATGGTGACGCTCGAGGATCTTTTAGAGGAGATTGTCGGCGAAATCCGGGACGAGTTTGATGAAGAAGAGGACCGGCTCATTCAGCGAAAGGCCGAGAACGTTTACCTGCTTCCCGGCAATATGAAAATCGACGACATCAACGATTCGCTCGGCTGCAACCTGGAGAGCGAGGATTATGACTCCATCGGCGGCCTGATGATTGAACTTTTGGACGACCGGCTGCCCGAAAAGGGAGAGAAGGTCGAACTTCCGGACGGAAACACGCTTACCGCAAAGCGGATCGGCGGAAACCGTGTTACGGAAGTCATCCTGACACTGGCTGAAAATAAGGAAGAGGGAGAATAAAGGTTTTCCTTTTATTCTCCCTCTTTTTGTGTTATAATGTACTTTGGTTTTTTATGGGACCAAAGGAGGAATGAAATGGATAAGAAAGAGAACAAAGGCCTTAAAATTCTAGGATTCTTTTTGATTATCGCCATTACGGCAGCCCTTGGCTATACCGCTATCGTGGGCTGGGGCGAAAAAAGAATCGGCTCCGCTTACAACGTAAAGCAGGGGCTGGATTTGGCAGGCGGTGTCAGCATCACGTATCAGATTGTGGGAGATGAGGCTCCTACGCAGGAGGATATCAACGATACCGTTTATAAACTGAAAATGAAGGCGGAATCGTACTCCACCGAAGCTCAGGTATACCAGGAAGGCAACGACCGTATCACAATCGAAATTCCCGGCGTAACGGACGCGGATGCGATTTTAAAAGACCTCGGTAAGCCCGGCAGCCTTTATTTCATCGCACAGACCGGCTCCGACGGAAGCGCAAACTATTCCGTGAAGGTAACGGCGGACGGAAACGTTGTATATTTTGACGAAAACAATGTGGAATTCATCTATTCCGGAACCGATACCGCGGTATTGTATGATCCGGAAACCGATGTGGCAAAGGTTGACGAGAACGGCAACCCCGTTCCGTATTCTTTAAAGAATTCCGAAGACATTAACATTCAGTACAGACTGTTAAAGAGCATTGAGGATTTAAGAACGGACGGCAGCATCATCCTGGAAGGCAGCGACGTTACCAGCGCCAAGGCTTCCCAGATGCAGGACCAGCAGAGCGGTGTTAAGAAGAATGTCGTAAACTTATCCTTTAATGAGAAAGGAAAAAAGGCATTCGCGGACGCAACCGCAAAAGCGGTACTTTCCGGCGAAACCATCGCTATTTATTATGACGGCAACTTCATCAGCGTACCTACCGTAAACGATTCCATCAACTCCGGTGAAGCACAGGTTAGCGGTATGGGCAGCTACGAAGAGGCAGACAGACTTGCGGCGAAAATCCGTATCGGTGCCCTGAAGTTAACCCTTCAGGAAATCCGTTCCAACATCGTAGGTGCACAGCTCGGTTCCGATGCCATCCGTACCAGTTTACTGGCCGGTATAATCGGTTTCGGCATTGTAGCCGTAATCATGGTTGCAGTTTATTTCCTGCCCGGTTTTGCGGCGGTACTTGCACTTTTGCTTTACACCTTCTTAATTGTTTCATGCTTATCCGTTTTTAACGAATATTTTACATTAACCTTACCCGGTATTGCCGGTATCATTCTTTCCATCGGTATGGCCGTGGATGCGAACGTTATTATCTTTGCCAGAATCCGTGAGGAACTGGCAACCGGAAAGACGCTGCAGACTGCAGTGGATATCGGTTTCAAGAAAGCGTTGTCGGCAATCCTGGACGGTAACATCACCACCTTAATCGCAGCGGTAGTGCTTATGTTTATGGGAACCGGTTCGGTCAGAGGCTTTGCACAGACTTTGGCACTCGGTATCGTTCTTTCCATGATTACCGCACTTTTCGTTACAAGAATTCTCATAAACGGCTTCATCGCAATGGGTCTCGGCAACATCAAGCTCTTCGGTGTGGCAAAGAAGAGAAAAGTACTCGACATCATTTCCAAGGGCCGCATTTTTGCAATCATTTCCGCAGTGCTGATCCTTGCAGGTATTGTTACCATGGTGGTATTCAAGGCAAAAGACGGCAATGCGCTTGCATACAGCCTTGAGTTCTTAGGCGGAACTTCAACCACCGCAACCTTAAACGAAAACATGTCCATCGAGCAGATCGATGCCACCATCACTCCTTCCATTGAGAAGATTACCGGTGACGGCGGTGTTCAGATTACCAAGGTGGAAGGCACCAACGAAATTATCGTAAAGACCAGAACCTTAAACGAGGACGAAAGAGCAGAACTTGCCAATCTCTTTACCGGACAGTACGGAGTGGATGAAGCGACGATTACGTCCGAGACGATTTCCGCAACCGTATCCGGCGAGATGAGAAGAAATGCCATTATATCCGTTACCATCGCGGTTATCTGCATGCTGATTTACATCTGGTTACGATTCAGCGATTACCGCTTCGGTGTATCCTCGGTACTCGCATTGGTACATGACGTATTAATCGTTCTTGCATTTTACGCGGTTGCAAGAGTGTCCGTCAGCTCGACGTTCATCGCCTGTATGCTGACGATCGTCGGTTACTCGATTAACGCGACCATCGTTATCTTCGACCGTATCCGTGAGAATAAGAAGGAAGCAAGCGAGAAACTCCGCATCGCTTCCGCAAAGAGACGTTCCAAAAAGGGTGCGGTTACGGAAGGCACCGTTACCTTAAAGGATATCGTAAACGAAAGTATTGCGCAGACGCTCACAAGAAGTATTTTCACTTCCTTAACCACGTTTGCGATGGTACTTATGCTTTACATACTGGGTGTAACTTCCATCCGTGAATTTGCTTTGCCCCTGATGATCGGTATTGCTTGCGGATGCTACTCCTCCGTATGCCTGGCCGGATTCTTCTGGTACTTCTTAAGAGTGAAAATCGGTAAGAAAGATACCCTCGAAGAGGAAGACGATCCCGATAAGAATTACGTTTAATCCGACATTTTAAAGACTATGGATTCCCCCGGGAGATCTCGGGGGAATCTTTGTAAATTGTATGATAAAAAAATGGACGTTAAAAAGAATACCGGCGGATTATAACGCGCTCTCGGCGGAGTTTGACTTAGACCCCGTTGTGGTTCGCGTTCTCGTAAATCGCGGGCTTACGACGTCCGAAGCCATCCGGGAATTCTTCAATGAGTCGGATGAGGTTTTTGACAACGGCCGGGGTCTGCCGGATCTTGAGAAAGCCGTGGAGGTGATTATGCATTTCCGGGACAATCATGTCCCTGTCCGGATTATTGGAGACTATGATATCGACGGGGTATGCGCCACCGCGATTCTTTTAAAAGGTCTGCGCAAATTCGGGCTGCGGGTCGATTCGGTAATTCCGCACCGCGTGCTTGACGGTTACGGAATGAACAACCATCTGATTCAGAATGCGTATGATGAAGGCATTCGCGGCATCATTACCTGCGACAACGGCATCTCGGCAAAAGAGAGTGTGGAACTTGCCAATTCGCTCGGGATGGAAGTTGTCGTTACCGACCATCATGAAATCCCGAAAGAACTGCCTGCGGCACTGGCGATTGTGGATCCGAAAAGAGAAGAAAGCACCTATCCGCATGCGGAAATCTGCGGAGCCTTTGTGGCCTATAAAGTAGTGGCGGCACTTTTGGGAAGCTCGCTTTCGGGAGATCTGAAAAAGGAACTTTTAATCCTTGCGGGATTTGCCACTGTGGGCGATGTCATGCCCTTATCCAGTGAAAACCGCTCACTTGTCAAATATGCATTAAAACATATCAAAGACGGCGTCAACCTCGGCTTAGAAGCACTCATTACGCAGACGGGACTTGACGAGAAAGAGATTACGTCATATTCCATCGGTTTTGTTTTAGGACCCTGTATCAATGCAACGGGGCGCCTGGATTCGGCGGCGAATGCACTGAACCTTCTGATGTGTGACGATGCTGTGAAAGCGGCGGAACTTGCCGCGCTGCTTCATGAAATGAACGAAGAACGCAAGGACATTACCGCAAAGGGACAGCAGGAGGCCGTGGAACTCATTGAAGCCGAGGGCTGCAGGGATTCCGTTCTGGTCATCTACCTGCCGGGTGTGCATGAGAGCATTGCCGGAATTATCGCGGGGCGTGTCAAAGAGACATTTTACAGGCCGTCCTTTGTCTTCACCGATACCGAGGACGGTATGGTCAAGGGGTCCGGCCGCAGCATTGAAGCCTATGACATGTTTGCGCACCTAAACGAGTGTGCGGAGCTTTTTACCAAGTTCGGCGGACATCCGATGGCGGCGGGCATCACCATGAAGAAAGAGAATCTGGATGCGATGCGGGAATTCTTAAACGCGCATTCGGGGCTTACCGGCGAGGATCTGATTCCAAGCGTTTCCATTGATGCGGATATGCCGTTTCAATATGTCACACCGAAGGTAATTGCGGATTTAAACCGCCTGGAGCCTTACGGAACCGGCAACGAGAAACCGAAGTTTGCGCGTAAAGAGGTGATTTTTACCGGAGGAAGAATCGTCGGCAAGAATAAGGACGTCGGCATCTATGCGGTGAAGGAACCGGGCTCGGAGCGGATTTTTACCCTGAAATTATTTCGCGGGGTACCCGAGTTTCACGAGTATATCGATGCAACCTACGGAGCAGGCAGGGCGGAGGGCATCTACAACGGACGGCCCGTGAGCCTGAAGGTTGCGTATTTCCCTGATTTAAACGAATTCAGGGGCGTGACAAACGTGGAGTTTGTCATGACGGATTATATGTAGTCGGCGGCCGGCGTGCCGCGAATGAATGCATTGTGAGGGAAGAGTATGTTCGCAGACGTTATCGTGGACATTTCACATAAAAATCTGGACCGGCCGTTTTGCTATCATGTGCCGGAATCGTTACAGGATGAAATCCGCATCGGCAACAGGGTGGAAATGCCGTTCGGGC
>DLBG01000126.1:0-7312 GCA_002494135.1 Lachnospiraceae bacterium UBA7027 | reverse complement strand
CCGGAACGCATCAAGGACCTGGCCGGCATCGTAAAGGGTTCGGTCAGCGCCGAGGAGAATCTGATCGCGCTGGCGGCATTTATCAGGCAGCAGTACGGATCGACGATGATTCACGCACTGAAAACGGTTCTGCCGGTAAAGAAAGAGGTCAAAACCAAAGAGGAGCGGATGATCAGTGCCTGTGTTCCGGTCCTGACCTTACAGCAGGGCGCGATGGAAGCCTTAAAGAAGAAACAGAAGGCGAAGGCGAGACTGCTGGAGGAACTGATGTTAAGCAACCGTATCAGTTATTCTTTGGTTACGGGCAAATTAAATGTTTCGTCTCCGACGGTTAAAGCACTGGAACGTGACGGCTTTTTGACCATTGAAGTCACCAGGAAAGAAGAACTTCCGTTTACCTTCCGTAAGGAAGAGGACGAAAGGCCCGTATTAAGCGAAGAACAGCAGCTTGTGCTCGATACCGTGGCAGCCGACCGGGCAAACGGAGAGATTAAGAATTATTATATCTACGGAATTACGGGCTCCGGAAAAACCGAAGTCTACATGGGACTGATCGAGGCGTGCTTAAAGGAGGGAAAACAGGCGATTCTGCTGATTCCCGAGATTTCACTTACCTATCAGAACCTGCGCCGGTTCTATCACCGGTTCGGGAAACAGGTTTCCGTCGTGCATTCGAAGTTAAACGACGGAGAGAAGTACCGGCAGTTCAGGCGCGCGATGGACGGGGAAATCTCCATCATGATCGGCCCAAGATCGGCCCTTTTTACGCCGTTTCGAAACCTGGGCCTGATTATTATCGACGAAGAGCATGAAACCTCGTACAAGAGCGAGAGCATGCCGAAATACCACGCCAGGGAAGTTGCGGTAAAACTCGGTGAACTTACCGGTGCCAATGTGGTGATGGGAAGCGCGACACCGAGCGTGGATGCATTTTATAAAATCAAAAACGGGGAACTCCCGATGTTTCGCCTAAGCCGCCGCCTGACGGGCGGAGAACTGCCCACGGTGCACATTGTGGACATGAAAGAGGAACTCGCAAACGGAAACCGCAGCGTATTCTCCGAAACGCTCCGGGGGATGATTGCGGACCGGCTTAATCAGGGCGAGCAGTCGATGCTTTTTTTAAACCGGCGCGGTTATTCGGGCAGTATCATCTGTCGCGAATGCGGAGAGGTGATCAAATGTCCGCACTGCGACATCTCGCTTTCACAGCATATGGGCGGAAAGTTAATCTGCCATTACTGCGGCTATGAGACGACGATGGTAAGGAAATGCCCGAAGTGCGGTTCTTTAAAAATAGCGGGCTTTAAGGCCGGAACCGAGCAGATAGAGGAAATGATTCATAAAACGTTTCCGCAGGCCGTGGTGCTTCGTATGGACGCGGATACCACGAAGAAGGCGGAAGATTACGAGGCAATCCTGTCCAAATTTGCCTCAGGCGAGGCGGACATTTTGCTGGGAACGCAGATGATTGTCAAAGGGCATGATTTTAAGAATGTGACGCTGATGGGCGTGCTGCTTGCGGATATGTCCTTAAACGGCAGCGATTACCGCTCTGCGGAGCGGACCTTCCAGCTTTTGACACAGGCCGTCGGAAGAGCCGGAAGAGGCAGTCTTCCGGGCGATGCGGTGATTCAGACGTACCAGCCGGAGCACTATGCCGTTACATATGCGGCAGAGCAGGACTATGAGGGTTTCTACGAAGAGGAGATTGCCTACCGCGACTTCCTCGAATATCCGCCGGTGGGGCATATGCTTTGCGTGCAGCTGTTCGGACCGGACTGGAAGAGGCTTTCGAAGCTTTCACTGGGAATCTGCGCGGAGATCGAGCCGATTTTAGAATCGGACGTAAAACAGATCGGCCCCGGCAAAGCGGCACTCGGAAAGAAGAAGGACATCTACCGGCAGGTCGTTTATTACAAGTGCCGGGATATTGAAAGATTAATTGCGATTAAGGACTATATCGAAAAGCGCATCGGGTCGCTCAGTCTTAATCAGGAACAGATTCAGTTTGATTTGGACCCGATGAATTCATTTTAGGGAGGTACATCATGGCAGTAAGACAGATCCGCACCCTCGGAGAGGAAGTTCTCCGCGGGACTGCAAAGGAAGTTACCGAGGTAACACCGAGAACAAAGGAACTGATTGAAGACATGTTCGACACCATGTACGAGGCAAACGGCGTGGGCCTCGCAGCGCCTCAGGTGGGCATCCGCAAGCGTATCGTGGTGGTTGATGTAACGGGAGAGGATCCCGTGGCATTAATCAACCCCGTGATTATCGAGGCCGACGGCGAGCAGACCGGTTACGAAGGCTGCCTGTCCGTTCCGGGAAAAACCGGCGTGGTGACACGTGCGAACCATGTCATTGTGGAAGCTTACGATGTGAACATGAAGAAGTTCCGGATTGAAGGCGAGGAGCTGATGGCGAGAGCGCTTCAGCACGAAATCGACCACCTCGACGGCATTATGTACGTGGACAAGGTGGAAGGCGAACTTTATAACAACGAGGATCTTGCGGAGGAATAAGCGGTGAAAATCGTATTTATGGGGACTCCCGACTTCGCGGTGGGCGCACTGCGCGCACTTTTCGAAGCCGGACATGAAATTGTGCTTTGCGTGACACAGCCGGACAAACCGAAAGGCCGCGGCAAGGAGATGGCATTTTCTCCCGTCAAAACCGAGGCATTGAGGCTTGGCATTCCGGTTTACCAGCCGGTAAAAATCCGGGAACCGCAGGCGATAGAGGAACTGAAAAAATATCCGGCGGATGTTTTCATCGTGGCAGCATTCGGACAGATTCTGACCGCGGATGTGTTAAACATGCCGAAGTACGGGTGCATCAACATTCATGCATCGCTTCTGCCGAAATACCGCGGTGCCGCACCGATTCAGTGGGTGATTTTAAACGGCGAAAAAGAAGCCGGTGTGACCATCATGCAGATGGACGAAGGGCTCGACACGGGCGATATGCTCCTGTCGGACCGAATCGAACTATCCGCAGACGAGACCGGCGATTCGCTGCATGACAAACTTGCGGACATGGGTGCAAGGCTGATTGTGGAAGCACTCGAAAAGCTTAAAAAGGGCGAACTGAAGGCCGTACCGCAGCCGGACGGACCTCTTTTCTATGCAAAAATGCTGAAAAAAGAGATGGGCCTGCTTGATTTTACAAAGAGCGCGGCCGAACTGGAACGCACCGTGCGGGGACTTTATTCCTGGCCCGGAGCATATACGTACTGCAAAGGGAAGGTGTTAAAGGTAATTAAGGCCGGTAGCGCTTTGGACGGAGCCATCAATAATGCCGCTCCCGGAACCGTCGTTCAGGTCACTAAAGAGGCCATCTATGTGCAGTGCGCGGATGGACTGCTTCGCATCGACGAAGTGAAGCCGGAAGCGAAGAAGGCCATGAGCGTACATGATTTTCTGCTTGGAAATAAAATTGAAGCCGGCGAAGTGCTGGGCTGACTTTGGCGGAAGGCCGTTGCGTGACGGAAGCGTTTCCTGCAGAGGAAGCGTTGCGACATATAAGGAATTAAAATGAGCGAGAAACAGGATTTGCAGATCAGGGAAGCATGCTTGGAAACCATCCTGCCCGTAATGAAGGGGGAGGAGTTTTCGCATGTCTTAATCAAGGCGGTCTTAGATAAAAATGACGACTGGGAAGGCAGCCAAAAGGCCTTCTACAAGAAGTTGACCATGGGAGTCATTGAACGGCGGATTGAGCTTGATTACTGCATTTCCGGGTTCTGCAACCATCCCATAAACAAATTAAAACCCGTGATCCGGACCATTCTCGAAATGGGAGCATATCAGGTGCTTTTTATGGATCAGGTCTACGATACCAAGGCATGCAATTTAAGCGTCGAGCTTGCAAAGAAGAAGGGATTTAAGAATCTCGCAGGCTTCGTGAACGGAGTGCTTCGTTCTCTGTCGCGCGAAAAGGAGAAGATTGCATATCCGGACGCGGCAAAGGAGCCCGTAAAATATCTAAGCGTTCGATATTCCGTGCCGGAACCGATCGTAGAGAAGCTTCTTTCGCAGTATGATTACGCAACCTGCGAGAGGATGTTTGCCGATGCACTTTTGGAGAATTCACTGTCCATCCGCACACGCGGTGGGGAAGCGGATGTTATAAAGAGATTAAAAGAAAGCGGTTTTGAGGTTACCGCGCATGCGTTCCTCCCGGGAGCATACACCATAGCGCACACAAAGGGCGTGGAAACGCTCCCCGGCTTTGCGGAGGGAGAGTTCACGATTCAGGACGCCGCCTCACAGCTGGTGGGGTATCTGGCACCGGTGAAGGCCGGAGACGTCGTATTCGACGTCTGTGCGGCCCCCGGCGGAAAGAGTATCCACTTAGCCGACCGTCTGCGTGATGCCCGGACCGGCGCGAATCAGCCTGCCGGCGCGAATCAGCCTGTCGGTATAAATCAGCCTGTCAGCACGAATCTGCCTGCCGGCACCGTCTATGCATTCGACGTATCCGGGAAAAAGGCGGACAGAATCCGCGAAAACGCAGCCCGGATGAAGGCTGACAACGTCATTGTGCGGGTGCAGGATGCGACAGAGGAGAATGCGGAGTATTTTGAAAAAGCGGACCTTTTAATTGCGGATTTGCCGTGCTCGGGACTCGGGGTCATCGGCAGAAAGCCGGATTTAAAGTACCGGCTTAAGGAAGAGGATTTTACGGAGATTGTAAAACTGCAGAGGGCAATCCTTGCAAATGTCGTCAAATACGTGAAAAAGGGCGGATACCTGCTCTACAGTACCTGTACCGTAAACCGCGACGAGAATACGGATCAGGTGGCCTGGGCGGTTGAGAATCTGCCGCTTCGGCAGGTGGCGTTTGATCGCCTTTCGAAGGAACTTTCGGGCAACCTTGTGTATACGGGAGGGGACAAAAAAGATACGGATGCAGCCGCAATCCGGATTCTGCCGGGGGATTTCGGGTGTGACGGATTCTTCCTTGCTTTATTTAAGAAAGTATAAACCCGGGAAGAATATTTTAAGATTTACGGTGCCCGTCACCGTTTGGAAAGATGGATTTAAAATCACTTAACTACGAAGAACTTCAAAACGAAATAAAGAATCTCGGGGAGAGTGCTTTCCGGGCGGGTCAGATCTATGACTGGATGCACAAAAAAGGCGCGGAGAGCATCGATGAGATGAGCAACCTCTCGAAAAATTTGCGCGAGAGACTGAAGACCGGATATGAATATACGGCCCTGAAAACGGTGCAGGTGCAGGAGTCCGCTATCGACGGTACAAAGAAGTACCTGTTTGCCCTATCGGACGGAAACCTCGTTGAGAGCGTCTGGATGAAGTACCACCACGGAAACAGCGTCTGCATTTCCTCGCAGGTGGGGTGCCGCATGGGATGTAAATTCTGTGCATCCACCCTCGACGGACTGGAAAGAGGTCTTCTGCCCGGTGAAATGCTCGACCAGATTTACCGCATCACCAAAGAGACGGGACAACGGGTTTCGAACGTCGTGGTCATGGGAACCGGCGAACCGATGGACAACTACGACAATGTTGTAAAATTCGTGCATATGTTAAGCGACGATAAGGGCCTTAACATTTCACAGCGCAATATTACGGTCTCAACCTGCGGAATCGTGCCGAGAATCTACGATCTTGCCAGGGAGGACCTTCAGATTACCCTCGCCATATCACTTCACGCGCCGACGGACGAAAAACGCCGCGTGCTGATGCCCATCGCCAACAGCTACAGCTTAAAAGAGGTGATGGATGCCTGCCGGTTCTATTTTGAGAAGACGGGCCGGAGGATCAGTTTCGAATATGCCCTGGTTTCGGGGGTAAACGACCGTGATGAAGAGGTCCGGGAACTGAGTGCTTTACTGGGAGGAGGAGGGTACCATATCAACCTGATTCCGGTGAACCCCATAAAGGAGCGAAACTTCAAGTCTACGGGGCATTCTCGGGTTCTTCAGTTTAAAAATAAACTTGAAAAAAACGGAATAAATGTTACTATTAGAAGGGAAATGGGCAGGGACATTGACGGTGCCTGCGGGCAGCTTCGAAGACGCCATTTGACCGGCGATTCGACGCAGGCCTGAACACAGAATAAGGAGCAACAGTGGTCAAAGCATTAGCCATAACGGATATTGGCAAAAGGCGACAACTGAATCAGGACTTTGTCTTTACCAGCACGCTCCCGCTCGGAAATCTCCCGAATCTGTTTGTTGTAGCGGACGGAATGGGCGGTCACAAAGCAGGAGATTATGCTTCCAAATGCACGGTGGAAACCATCGTGGAGGAAGTGGCGAAGTCAAAGAAAACCGAACCGGTACAAATTCTGGATGATGCCATTCAGTGTGCGAACAGACTGATCCGCAAGAAATCCCTCGAGGATGAGAGCATGGACGGTATGGGAACCACGGTAGTGGCATCCACGCTTGTGGACGGAACGTTGTATGTGGCAAACGTAGGCGACAGCCGATTGTATGTCATCGACGGAAAGACGACAATCACCCAGATTACCAGAGACCATTCCCTGGTTGAGGAAATGGTACGCATGGGCGGAATTGACCGGGAGACGGCAAGGAATCATCCGGATAAAAATATCATCACGCGGGCTGTGGGAGCTTCGTTATCCGTAAACGTGGATTTCTTCGAAGTACCCATGAAAACGACGGACACGGTGCTTATGTGCTCCGACGGGCTTACGAACATGATTGATGATCCGGATATTTTACGGTTACTTAATGCAGAGAAGGAGCTGAAGGCGAAAGCGGAACTTTTGATTAAGACCGCGAACGACAACGGCGGTAAAGATAACATTGCGGTACTGCTGATGCAGCCGTAACCAGTGTAGAGGGGACAGATAGCCGAAATACGGCAGGCAGTATTAAGGAGTTTTGGTTTATGATTAAAATCGGTATGGTCATCGGCGATCGATATGAGATTCTCGAATCCATCGGCGCAGGCGGAATGTCCGATGTTTATAAGGCAAAGGACAACAAACTGAATCGATTTGTGGCGCTTAAGGTCTTAAAAAAGGAATTCAGCGAGAATAAGGAATTCGTTTCCAAATTCCGTACGGAAGCACAGGCGGCAGCCGGGCTGGAACATCAGAACATCGTAAATGTTTACGACGTAGGCGAAGAGGACGGTATTTACTACATCGTCATGGAGCTTGTCGAAGGCATCACCTTAAAGCGTTATATTGAGAAAAAACAGCGGCTTTCCGTTAAGGAATCCGTCAGCATCGCCATTCAGATTTCCATGGGTCTGGAGGCCGCGCACAACAACCAGATTGTACACCGCGACATCAAGCCCCAGAACAT
>DLBG01000030.1:32421-37720 GCA_002494135.1 Lachnospiraceae bacterium UBA7027 | reverse complement strand
TGCCTGAGGTGCTGCTGCAGGAGCAGGTGCTGCTTCGGGTGCAGGTGCAGGTGCTGCGGGTGTTGCTTCAACAGGTGTTACAACTTCATTCGTTGCATTCGTAGAATTACCATCCATAATAATTCCCCTTTCTGAAATGTGATATTACATAACTTTTTATTATTTACGAAGCTCGATGCCAAGACCTTCGAGTCCGTTCATAATCTTCTTCATTGCTGCGTTTACATCTTCATCCTGCAAAGTCTTTGCCTTGTCACGGAAGGAAAGCGCATATGCCATGGACTTGTGATCCTTGTCAATCTGTTCTCCTTCGTAAATATCGAAGAGTTCGAATTTTTCAAGAATCTTTCCGCCGCGCTGAGCGATAATTTTCTCAATCTGTCCCGCGAGAATGCTCTTAGGAACCACCATGGAAATATCTCTGGTCACAGCCGGGAATTTGGCAATTCCCTCAAATTTGCGGTCATACGAGGTAACCGGCAGCACTTTCGGCATATCAAGAACTGCTATATATACTCTTGACTTAATGTCGTAATTGTCGCAAACGCCGGGATGAACCTCACCGAGATAGCCAATGACTTCTCCGTCATAAATAATGTTTGCCTGACGTCCGGGATGTAAGAACGGCTTGCCGGAATTCGGATCGTACTCTTCTCTCTTCTTTGCGCCGAGACCGGTAAGCAGGGTTTCCACAACGCCCTTCATTGTAAAGAAATCACCGTCTCCGTAGAAACCAAACGTAAGCTGCATTCTCTCGTCGGGATAATCCGTAAGCGGAAGTTCCTTCGGAATATAAATATTTGCAAGCTCATATAACCGGACGTTTTTATTACGACGGTTAAAGTTCGTGGAAAGTGACGTTAACATTCCGTTTAAGGGAAGGGTTCTCATAATCGAGAAATCCTCACCCAGCGGATTGGAAATGGTAATTGCAGCTCTTTCGGGTGCATCCGCAGGTAAAAGAAGTTTGTCGAATACCTTCGGGCTTTCGAAGGAATAGGTCATTCCCTGGGAGAAACCGCAATATTCCGCAATATCTCTGCACTTCTGTTCGATACGAAGCTTATAGGACAATCCGCCGACATTTCCGCCTGCAGGTAATGTCACAGGTATTTTATCATATCCGTAAAATCTTGCAACCTCTTCCGCAATATCGCAGAAGCCTTCCAAATCCTGACGGAAGGAAGGAATGGTAATCAGATTCGTTTCCGGATCCAGTTTTAACTCCAGACGATCAAAAATCGTCTTCATCTCATCCACGCTGACATCGGTACCGAGCATTGCATTGATGCGTTCGGGCTCGAAAGCAATCTTTCGAAGTTCCTTATCTTCGGAACCTGCGATTACAACGCCGTCTACCACCTCGCCGCAGCCGAGTTCTTCCACCAAAGCGCAGGCACGGTTAATGGCATCCAGTGCGTTTCTGGGGTCCAGACCTTTTTCGAATTTACCGGAAGCATCGGTACGAAGACCAAGTCTCTTTGCGGACTTACGGATGTTGGCACCGTTGAAGGTCGCGGACTCAAACAGTACGGTGGTTACATTCTCGGTAATCATGGAATTCTCACCGCCCATGATACCGGCGATTGCAACCGGTCCTTCGGTATCGTTAATCATCAGAATGTCTTTGTCGAGCGTTCTTTCCTGACCGTCAAGCGTCGTGAATTTTGCGCCGTCCTGTGCACGCTTAACAATGATTTTATTTCCGTGAATCGTGGATAAATCAAACGCATGCATCGGCTGTCCGTATTCTTCCATCACATAGTTGGTGATGTCAACCAGATTGTTGATGGGACGGATTCCGCTCTTTGCAAGACGTCTCTGCATCCATTCGGGGGAAGGTCCGAATTTAATATTTTTGATGACTCTTCCGCAGTATCTCGGGCAGAGATCTTTATCTTCCACTTCAATGGAGATGTAGTCGTTTACATTTTCACCGTTTCCTTTTACTTCCACAACGGGAGGAACAAAGGGCTTCTTAAAGGTTGCCGCCGCTTCTCTTGCAATACCGAGAACCGAATAGCAGTCAACACGGTTGGATGTGATTTCATATTCAAATACCGTATCACGAAGACCCAAAAGTTCAACGGCATCCGCACCTACGGGAGTATCCTCGGGGAAAATATAAATGCCGTACTCAGGTGCTTCGGGATAATAATTCCGGTCCGATCCGAGTTCTTCGATGGAGCACATCATACCGAAGGATTCCACGCCGCGAAGTTTGCCGTTGTGAATCTCGATTCCGTCTTCGGGAAGCGGACCGCCGTCATGGCCGCCTGCAACTTTGCCGCCGTCAATAACTACGGGAACCTTGTCTCCCACCTTTACGTTGGGAGCGCCGGTAACAATCTGTAACTGTTTATCGCCCAAATCCACCTGGCAGACAATCAGTTTGTCCGCATCGGGATGCTTTTCGATGGAAAGAATTTTTCCGACGTAAATATCCTTTAAATTTTTATCGAGTTTTTCGAAGCCTTCGACCTTGGTACCGGTTAGGGTCATGGCATCGGTATATTCCTGATCCGTACATTCAAGTTCCGGAACATATGCTTTAATCCAGGATAATGCTGTATTCATTCTTCTCGTCCTCCCTAGAACTGATTTAAGAAACGCACGTCGTTTTCATAAAGAAGACGCATATCGTCGATTTCGTATTTTAACAGTGCAATACGCTCAAGTCCCACACCGAAGGCAAAACCGGTGTATTCCTTCGGATCGATGTTGCATTTCTCGAGTACGCGGGGATGAACCATGCCGCAGCCCAGAATTTCAATCCATCCGGATCCTTTGCAGAAACGGCAGCCTTTTCCGCCGCACTTAAAACAGGAAACATCCATCTCCGCGGAGGGTTCGGTGAACGGGAAATGATGAGGTCTGAATTTTACCTTTGTCTCCTCTCCGAATAATTCCTTTGCGAATTCCGCAAGCGTACCCTTAAGGTCCGCGAACGTGATGTTTTTATCCACTACCAGGCCTTCAATCTGATGGAAGGAAGGGGAATGGGTGGCATCAACTTCATCGGCACGGAACACTCTTCCGGGAGCCAGAATACGAATGGGAGGCTTTTCGTTCTCCATTGCATGAATCTGTGTGGAAGACGTCTGCGTACGAAGCAGCATGTCGGCATTGATATAAAAGGTATCCTGCTCATCCTTTGCCGGATGATCCGCAGGGATATTCAGTGCTTCGAAATTATAATAATCCTTTTCAATTTCGGGGCCTTCGCAAACCTCATAACCGAGACCGATAAAAATTCTTTCCACTTCCTCAAGTGCAATACTGTTGGGATGTCTGTGGCCGATTACGGGCTTCTTGGAAGGAAGCGTTACATCAATGACTTCGGCTTTTAATTTCGCATTGCGAACTTCCGCCTGAAGCTTTGCCATGGCCTCCTCCAAGTTCTTCTCGATCTCGGCACGGGCATCGTTAATCATCTGACCGACCTTGGGACGGTCTTGGGGCGCCACGTCCTTTAAGGACTTCATAATGGCTGTCAGTTCGCCCTTCTTTCCGAGAACGGATACTTTAATGTCATTTAATTTTTCCGGAGTGTCTCCGGCGGAAATCAGTTCTAAAGCTTTTGCTTTGATTTCGTTTAATTTATCCTGCATATTATTCCTCCCGCGGGCGTTTTCATTTAACCCGCACCATGAAGCATTATATCACTGGTTCTCTCTTACGTAAATGCTGACACGGCTCTGAATGATTCTTGCCACTTCATCTGCGGATTTCTCGCCTGCGAAGTAAGCTGCCGCCTCCTCGTTGACAAGGTTGATGATTTCCTCGTCATAGCTGCGAAGCGTGTCGCATTTCTTAATTCTTTCTTTCACATAATTCAGACGCTCATCGCTGATGGGACGGATTGGAATTTCCTTGCCGGTCTTTTCGTCATAATAGGATTCGTCATAGTATTCTTTCTCTCCGGTGGTCGGATCTACCCAGTAAATTCTCTCCTGCGCATAATCACCCGTTACGTCGAATGCACTCTTTAAGCAAGGGAATCCGAAGGAGTAAGGCTGATTCTCTGTGGGCATCTGATAATCTTCCATCATGAACATTTTTACGAACTTAAATGCCGCATCCTTATTCTTACTTGAGGAAGAAATGGCAAGCGACATACTGTCGTAAAGGACTCCGCCCTCGGTTCCGTTGGAGTTCGGGAAGCCGAAGAATGCGACTTCCTCACCGAACAGTTCCTGTTCCCTGCTATTGAAATCACGGAAGGAGCCGATGACCATGTCGGTTAAAATAAGCTGGTTTGCACGGAACATAGTCCCCTGATCGTTGTAGGAATATCTGTCTCCGTCTTCGTCAAATGCTTCTTCATTGGTCGGGAACGTATTTGCCCATTCCAGTAAAGCGATAAAATCTTCGGAGTCAAAATTACATTTTCCGGTATCTGCATCATAGTATTCCTTGCCGGACAATGCAATCGCATTGTAAAGAATCTGTTCACGGTTTCCGTAAGGAATGGATTTACCGGTAACGCCGTACTGTTCCTCGAGAGCACGGATTTCCTGGATGCTTACCGAATTCTTTCCGGGAATGAGGGACTGTTTCATGGCGTATCCGCTTACCGTGAATTTCGGGATAAACGCATAAAGTCTTCCGTCAATGGAGCCGGCTTCGAGTACGTTTTCCAAATAATCGTCTTTGTTGATTCCTTCTCCGCTCATCATCGGATACATGTCCGCAAATACCTTTTTCTTCATGTAGATTCCGGGGTTGCTTAATCCGGAGAGTAAAACAATATCGGGACCGGATTTGGTCAGCACGTCGTTTCGGAACTGTTTTTCCGCAAGCGAGTAATCTTCCGGAGTAGCGAATTCATCATAATTGATGGTTCGGATTCTGTATTCGGAACTCTGCTTGTTGAATTTGATAATCATGCTGCTTAAGTCGGAATCGCCGACATAAAGACCGCCTAAGGTAATGATGGTTTTATCCTTTACGTCTTTCGGATCAACCTTTTTGTAAATGGAAGCAATCGTGGATCCGTCATTTTTCTCAATATCGGCCTCGGAAACAAAAATTGTCTGTTCGTCGATTACACCGATATTGTAAACATCGTCGCGAACCATGTCGGAATCAAGGAAATTCATGATTTCCGTCTTCTGCTGTGTTGCAAAATCATATGCGGTAACACCGTTCTGATTTCTGGAATACACATCATGTCCCGGTGCAGCCATCAGATTGTAGAAATCCATATCGGGTACCTGTAACGTTTCTCCAAAAGACTTGGACTGAATGTCGACAACTTTTGCGAAGGTTCCGGTACTGTCCGATACAATGGCATAAA
>DLBG01000030.1:18167-32215 GCA_002494135.1 Lachnospiraceae bacterium UBA7027 | reverse complement strand
AAATTGTCCACATACTGATCTTTCGTTCCCTGGAGAGGCTCACGGCTTACGTCTTTACCGTCCTTCGTAACAACGGCGACATATTTTTCGACAGTATAATCTCCGTTTGCTTCCACCCAATGGTTTTCAATCAAAACGATATCACCGTTTTCAAGAATGCCGAAAAAGTTAACATCCGCATCTCCGATAAACGGTGCATAAGTAACAACTCTTCCGATGTTGCCTTCCTGATCACCGAAAGCCCATCCTGCCACATAGGAAGGATATGTCTGTTCTTCCGGTTCTCCCTCGCCTTCGCCGTCTCCTTCTTCACCTTCGGCTGCTTCTCCTTCGCCGGCTGCGACTTTCTTCCCGGATGCTTCCTCTTCGCCCGTTAAAACTTCGGAAGAACCTTCTTCTTCGATTTCTTCGGTAATTTCTCCTTCGCCGGTTCCCACTTCTTCGACATACGGCTTGCCACCGCCCAGAGGACCGCTTTCGCTATCGATATGGTTTGAAAAATACATAATCTGATCGCCTGCCGGCAATACCGCAGTGGGCGTAAAATCCATGTCAAGCACATATGCCTGTTTAAAAACGGCATTCTTTGCATTCTCGGAATTGGCCACTTCGTCCACGATTCCGGAACCTTTCTTTTTGCCACACCCCGGGAAGGATGCGACAAGGATGAGTGCAAGCGCTGCAACTCCGACTCTTGTTACGATACTTCTTTTCATACTGACTCCTCTTACTCTTCTATGTTTTTCTCTTTTTTTGACTTTCTTCTGTGCCTTCTTTTGGCATTTACGACACCGTATTTGTCAATGTCGCGAATCACGACTTCCTTTTCGAAAATATTCTGTCCCTTTACTTTTTTGTTGCGCCTCTTTTCGTTAAACTCCCAGAAATAGACGTTCAAAAGCGCTCCCGCAAAGAAAAGGGTCATAAAACCGAAAATCCAGAACATCGTAATCATAATCGTGGCCATGGATCCGTACATGGAGAATCCGTGGAAATGTTCCAGATAAAAGGAAAACGCCCAGGAAAACAGCGTACAGGTAACTCCCGCGAATAAACCGCCGCGCCACATTCTGTGAGGCCAGTTCTTATGATACGGTACCCACCCGTACAAAACACTGAAAAATGCCGCAAGTAAAATCCACTCGAATAAATAGCGGTTTTCCAAAAGGCCGATATATACTTTCAGGTTCGCTCCGGTAACCTCCATCATCCTGGTCAGAACATATCTGCCGATGAAGGTAATCGCAACGGACAGAATCATCAAAACAACAAGGATTGTGGTATATAAGCATGCTTCTGCACGCAGAATTAAGAAACTTCTCTTTTCGTTCTTTACGCCGTTTACCGCATTCAGTCCTCTCGTAATGGACTGCATGCCTTTTCCGGCAGACCACACCAAAACAACGGCCGAGAGAATCAAAAACAGCGGCCCCTGGCCGTACATCTGCAGTGTTACCGCATCAATAAAAGCATCCAGGGATGCCGGCAGTATCAAAGACAGAAATTTTACAAGCTGTTCCTGTGTAATGGGGGAATACGGAATAATGGTTAGAAAAAGACCGATCAAAGGAATTATGGACAAAAATAAATAGAAGCTTGCCGCGGCTGCATGTGCCGACACTTCCAATTCTTTGTACATCAGACTGAATTTACGGACTTCAAAATAAGCCTTCTGAAAAAATCTTTTCACGTTCCATTCCTCAATTGCGCAAAGAAAGAGCCCGAAATGCAGATCTGGTATTTTGACTCCTAGCGCTATGCCAGGTGGTTGTCCGCAACTTGGTTTGCTGTCTTCCACTGATTTCCGGTGAGGCCTGACATCCGCCAAATGTATAGGATTACCGTTTAAAGTGATGTAGGATCAAAATTACCAGATGCGCCCACATCTCGAGGCACTTTTATTATACTAAAAACAATTATGTAAATCAACAGTTTTTCCTTAAGATTCGTACTATATTTTAATGTACCTTCATTCAAAAAAAGTTCACATAATATTCCTTGTATCACATTCCGTTTTTTGGTAAAATTGTTGTACTGCTTGTAAAATACAGTAAAGGGGAATGACATGGCAATTATGAAGAATACGGACGATATTACCGTGGTCACTCCGGAAATCGTCGCCTTAGCAAAACGGGTTGAAGAAACCAGCATCATCGAGAACGAGCTTTTCTCGAGATACGAAGTAAAAAGAGGACTTCGTGATTTAAACGGTAAGGGTGTTTTAGCCGGCCTTACCCGTATTTCCGATGTCCGCGCCAACAAACTGGTCAACGGGGAACAGGTTCCCACACACGGTGAACTGTTCTATCGCGGATACAATGTAAAAGATCTGGTAAACGGTTTTACCTCCGAGAATCGTTTCGGATTCGAAGAAACCGCTTATCTTCTGCTTTTCGACAAACTTCCTTCGCACAAAGAACTTTCAATGTTTGAGGAAATGCTGGGCAATTACCGCTCGCTTCCCACTTCTTTCGTGCGCGATATCATCATGAAGGCTCCGAGTACCGATATGATGAATACTCTGGCAAGAAGCGTTTTGACGCTTTATTCCTATGACGACCGTGCAGACGATACTTCCCTGCCCAATGTCTTAAGACAGAGTCTTCAGTTGATTTCGCTCTTCCCGGAATTCGCCATTTACGGATACCAGGCTTACAATCATTATCACGAGGGAGAAAGTTTATACATCCATCCTCCCGTACCCGAGCTTTCCACCGCGGAGAACATCCTTCATCTGCTCCGTCCGGACAGCAAATATACGCCGCTTGAAGCAAAGCTTCTCGACATCGCCTTAGTTCTTCATATGGAGCACGGCGGCGGTAACAACTCGACTTTCACGACACATGTGGTAACTTCCACTCTGACCGATACCTATTCCGCCATTGCCGCGGCTATCGGCTCCCTGAAAGGTCCCCGTCACGGCGGTGCGAACATCAAGGTGGTTCAGATGTTTGACGAGATGAAGCGTGAAGTAAAAGACTGGAAGGATGAAGACGAAGTATCCGACTATTTAAAGAGACTTTTACACCGCGATGCATTTGACCATTCCGGTTTGATTTACGGCGTCGGCCATGCGATTTATTCCAAATCCGACCCCCGTTCGATGGTTTTAAAAGACCATGTTCAGGCACTCTCCCACGAAAAAGGACTGGATGACGAGTTCGCCCTGTATTCGATGGTGGAACGGCTTGCTCCGCAGATTATCGCTTCCGAACGCAGGATGTACAAGGGTGTTTCCATCAACGTGGACTTCTACTCCGGATTCATTTACAACATGCTGAATCTTCCGCTCGAACTCTTTACTCCGATGTTCGCGATTGCAAGAATCGTCGGATGGAGCGCTCACAGAATGGAGGAACTTGCAAACAACGGTAAAATCATCCGTCCGGCCTACAAGCCGATTATGGAGGATAAAGAATATCTGCCGTTTGATAAAAGATGAAATCTGTTATACGAAAATCTGCTAAGTAAAAAAGGTGCCGGAAATCCGACACCTTTTTCTTTGTTCCGCCTTTCAAATCAGCGTTTTGTCATCCGAATCATCTTCTGACATCTCCCCTAGAACTTACGATGCGGTATCCTGCCGCTTTAACCCTCGCTTCCAGGCAGGCGGCGCATTCGGCCGCTTCTTCTCCCGTACATGCTTTGTTGTCGTATAACGAATACTGTTTCCGAAACTCAACCGGCGAAAGATTCGGCATAACGACATTGGCACCGCATTTTAATCCTTTTTCACGGCCTTTCGGATCGATGGTTGCAAGCGCCGTGGTTGCGGGAAGCAAAACATACGGAAACATCAGCCGAAGGATGGACAAAAGCCGCAAAGTCATTGCAAGATCCCCCGCTTTTTCGTTGCGGTATATGGTATCCTCGTGCGGGATAAAAGGACCGATTCCGATCATGTCCGGCTGAAGTTTCTGAAGGAATCTTAAATCCGCAATCAGATGTTCGTTCGTCTGACCCGGTGAACCCACCATGAAACCGGCTCCGACCTGGAATCCCAGTTCTTTCAAATCAAACAGGCACTGTTTTCTGTGTGCCAGAGACAATTCTGCGGGATGAAGTGCGGCATAATGCTCTTCCGTCGCCGTTTCGTGCCGGAGAAGATACCGGTCTGCTCCCGCTTCTTTGAATTTCCGATAGGACTCTTTTTCTTTTTCTCCGATCGATAACGTAACCGCAACCCCCGGGTAAGCATCTTTGATGGATTTTACCAGATCGCAGATACGCTCGTCCGTAAAATAAGGGTCTTCTCCGCCCTGCAGTACAAACGTGCGGAAGCCTAGCTTAAATCCGGTTTCGCAGCAGGAAAGGATTTCCTCTTTCGACAAACGGTAGCGTTCCACATTCGTATTTCCGCAGCGGATTCCGCAATAGTTGCAGTTGTTTTTGCAGTAATTCGTAAACTCGATCAAACCACGTAAAAAAACTTCATCCCCGTAGACGCTTCTTCTGACTTCGTCTGCTGCTTTATGCAGCACATCGTCATAAGAATCCGTTTGAAGAAGTTCTAAAAATTCTTCGTCCGATAAGTCATGCCGGTTCTGAAGTTTTGTAATCATGAATGTGAAACTTCCTTTCCGTCAACACATTTTAACATATAGCTTATGTATACGCCTTCCACTTCGTTAATCTCGGTCCAGGTATTCGCAATACGCTCTGCGGCTGCCTTTGCGGAATCGTAATCACTGCATAAAAGCATAACCACATACTGGAAGGAAGAATATCTCGTGGTAACGTCACCCTGACGGATGGTTACCACAATGGCGCGCTCAAGTTCTTCCATACAGCCCTGAAGCACGTCGTTGGAAAGTTTCATAAACTCACCGTGATTAATGGTAAGAAGCAGCATGTAAACGGACTGTTCCGTCCTTCCGACGGATCTGGATACAAACTGATAAATATGCTTGAATCCTTCGTATTCAACCTTGAAAGCACCTTCTTCGGTATTGCGTTCGGAAATCATACGCTCTAAGCGATCCATATCCGCCTTGGTGTTGATGGCATCCGGATTGTCCTTGATTACATTTCCCCGTTCCTTAAAGAGGTGGAAGGAATTCTTGCCGTTTTGTTTTACAAAATACAAAGCCTTGTCAGCCTTGGAATAAAGCGTATCAAAATCGGAACCGTCATACGGAGACATGCTGACACCGACAGAAACGCTGACATTGGTCTTTTTGTCAAGCTGCTCTTTTAACTCGTCCGCGGAGATTTCCAGAAGTTCCTGACAATACTCTTTTACTTCGTTCGGCGTATAATCGCCCTTTAAGAAAACCAGGAATTCATCGCCGCCGATTCGCGAGCAGACATCTCTCGGTCCGATACGGTTTTGCAGAATATTGGAAAATGAAGTAAGCAGGGAATCTCCCGCGATATGACCGAACGTATCGTTAATACGCTTGAAATTGTCGATATCAAGCATGATGAAAACACCTTCCGCGGAAGGGTTTTCAAGATATCTCGTAATATCCTCTTCCGCATATTTACGGTTCCAGAGATTGGTCAGCGGATCCTTTCTTGCGGAAATGGACATATCTCTTCTTAACCCTTCGATCTTCAAAATTTTTTCGATTCTGCCCTTCATCACTTCCGGTTCGAACGGTTTGCAGATAAAATCCATGGCGCCCATTTTAAGGCCTTTAATCTCGGATTTTCTCTGGTTATCCACGGTTAGAAAAACCACGGGAATACTTGCGGTATCGGGATTGGATTTGATTGCTTCGAGGGTTTCGTAGCCGTCCATCTGGGGCATACGGATATCGAGAAGAATCAGATCCGGGTGTACTTTTTTCAAAAATTCAAGGGCCTGCATGCCGGACTTTGCCATGGAGAGTTTGTAATCATCCTGCAGAACGTCCGCAGCCATTTTCAGATTGGTGGTAACATCATCAACAATCAGGATATGTTTCTGTTTTTCCATACACGACTCCATAAGGAAAGATTTATTTTAAGAATTTGATGACTTCATCCTTCATCTGCTCTTTATCACAGACGGTATCGTGAAGTACTTCGGCATTGCGGATTTCTTCCACCGCATTCGGAACGTTCATTCCGGTCATGGCCGAAAGGCGGTCAATCAGTTCAAAATCGTCCGCATCCTCTTTCTTCTGTTCCAGGGCTTCCATGACGCTTCTGGTAAATTTGAAAGGCGATGCCGTGGATACGATGACCGTTGGAGTCGTATCTTTGCTTGCTTTTACATATTTGTCATAAACCGCGCTTGCTACAGCGGTATGGGTATCCATCACATAACCGGTATCTGCATAGACATCGTGAATCCGCTTTGCGCACTCTTCTTCGGATGCATATCCACCGATAAAACCTTTCAGGCGTTCCTTCATCGCATCGGTGATTTCATACCTGCCGTTCTCGGAAAGGCTCTTCATAAGTTCCCTGCACGCATCGGCATCCTCACCTGCGATTTCGTAAATCAGACGCTCCAAATTACTGGAAATTAAAATGTCCATGGACGGTGAAGAGGTAAGAATAAATTCTCTGTTTCTGTCGTAGATTCCGCTTTCAAAGAAATCAAACAGTACTTTGTTTTCGTTGGAAGCACAGATTAAGTTCTTTACGGGAATACCAATCTGTTTTGCATAGTAACCCGCAAGAATGTTTCCGAAGTTTCCGGTCGGAACCGTAAAGTTAATCTTCTCTCCGTCGGAAATTCTGCCTTCTTTTACAAGTCTGGTATAAGCGAATACATAATAGGCAACCTGCGGAATCAGACGGCCGATGTTAATCGAATTGGCGCTTGAGAAGCGATAGCCTCTTTCTTTCATCTGCGCCTGAAGTTCACGGTCCGCAAAAATCTGCTTAACGCCGGTCTGTGCATCGTCGAAGTTCCCGGTAATGCCGACAACCTTCACGTTTGCACCCTTCTGGGTTACCATCTGGCGTTCCTGAACGCGGCTGACGCCGCCCTTGGGATAAAATACAACAATGCCGCAGCCTTCGACATCCGCGAATCCCGCAAGTGCGGCCTTTCCGGTATCTCCGCTTGTTGCGGTCAGAATCACGATTTTTTCTTCCACATGATTCTTCTTTGCGGCCGTTGTCATGAGGTACGGAAGAATCGAAAGCGCCATATCCTTAAACGCAATCGTTTTTCCGTGGAAAAGCTCTAAATAATATGCATTCTCCACATAGGATAACGGTGCGATTTCTTCGGTATCGAATTTCTCATCGTAAGCATGCTCGATACAGTATTTTAATTCCTCTTCGGAAAAATCCGTCAGGAAAAGTTTCATTACTTCGTAAGCGACGCCCTTGTAATCCATTTTCGCAAGTTCGCTTACGGACTTGTCAAGCTTCGGGAAATGATCCGGAACAAACAGTCCTCCGTCCGTGCTGATTCCCTGAATAATTGCTTCGCTGGCCTTTAATCCGCCTGCGGAATTTCTTGTACTTCTGTAAATAATATCCATTTCTGTCATCTCCGACTCGAATTTTATCTGCAATATTTTACCATAAAAGTTACTTTTTTCGCAATATGTGATACTATTTAAAATATTACAAAGAAAGGCCTTATCATCAGAAGTCAATTACGGAATATCACAATGAAAAAGATCTTGAAATACAAAAAATTCACGGCGGCAATCATCTGCGTACTTCTGCTTGCGCAGAGTTTTCTTATGATTTCCTGCGTGCCGGTGCCGAATCAGGACGGCTATACCGAAGTATACTACTTCTTTGATACCTTTGTTTCGATTACCGTTTACGATGAAAAAGACAAAGCGTTTCTTCCCGATATTGAAGAATACTGCCATCAGTGCGACGATCTTTTTAACCGTCATCTGGAAGGCAGCGATATTTACCGGATCAATCACGCAGGCGGAGAGGTCGTTACCGTGGATCCGAATACCGTATTTTTAGTTGCAACCGCCCTCGACGTCTGCTCGAAAACCGACGGTGCCATTGATATTACCGTGGCACCGGTGCTGGATTTGTGGGATTTTACATCCGATGACGAGAATCATACCCCTCCGTCCGACGAAGCCATTAAGGAGGCCTTAAAACATGTTGATTACAAAAAGGTCCGTTATGACTACGAAACCTGCGAAGTAAAACTTCAGGATCCCAAAGCGGCAATCGATTTGGGCTTTATCGCAAAGGGGTATATCGCGGACGGAATCAAAGATAAGCTGACCGCTTCCGGGGTTGAGAATGCCATCATCAATCTCGGCGGAAACATCGTTGTCATGGGTACCAAACCCGACGGAAGCAACTACAACATCGGGATTAAAAAACCGTTTACCGAAACGAACGAAATCATGATGAGTGCGTCCGTTCATGACACATCGATTGTAACTTCCGGTGTATACGAGCGCTGCTTTACCTATAACGGAAAACTCTATCATCACATCGTGGATCCGAAAACCGGCTATCCCGTGGAAAACAATCTGTATCAGGTAACCGTCATATCCGATTTCTCCATCTGTGCGGATGCCCTTTCCACTTCTCTTTTGCTGCTCGGAAAAGAAAAAGGCATGAGTCTTCTTCGCCTCACTCAGGAGACGTTTCCGGAAACTCATGCCATGTTCGTTGATGATCAGTATAAATATTACTATTCCGAAGGATTTCCTTTCAGTACCGCGAATCCTTAAAACCCGTTAAAGATTGGCCTGCTCTTCGAAGAACATATCCTCCGAGTAATCCGCTTCCACCGGGATCGGTTCTTTGTCTTTTAAAAAGAATCCTTTCACCTTCGCAATTTTATCCGTCCACCATTCCGCAACGGTTTCTTTTGCCTGAAGAATCGCCTGTTTGCGTTCTTCTTTCTTCTGCTGTCTGCGGCTTACTTTTTCCTCATTTACATTCACCCAGCCGGTTAATGCAATCAGCTCATCGAAACGGTAACGGTACTCTCTCGTGAAGACAAAATCCATTTCTTTTCTGGGGAATTTGTGAACCTTGCCGTCATGATAAACACGGTGCGTATACAGTTCGAAGAAACGGAAGCCCTTTCTCAAATAAACGGGAGCCTCTTCCGTGGATTTTAACACGTAAAATGCATTCCTCTCGCCGTTGTATTTACGGAACAGAATACCGCTTTCGTTTTCAAAACAAACCATCCAGACACGCTCGTACAGTCTTAATTTCAAATCAAACTTACGGGGTTTCTTAATCGTGTACATCGGAATCACGGCCTTAATGTCGGAAAGATTCTCCTTAAAACGCTTCTTTACACGATGAGGAATGTGGCGTTTTACCAGAGGATAATCCTCTTTGTATCCGAAAATTCCGGCAAAGAACGGCTGAATATAGATTTTCTTTAAATACTGTGCCGGATCGTAGCATGCCCGGAATAAGAGGCAGCAGATTACGAACACAAGAATGTTTACCACATATCCCGCAGGCGGGTAAGCCACGTTGATCATAAAGATGGTAAGCACCAGGAACGATTTTAAAAACTCACATACAACGCCCGAAAGGGGAATGAAAGAAAGCAGTCCCTGAAGGGCATCGAGGCCGAGCATAACGGTTTTTACGATATAGTTGACAATTAAGGACATGATTGCCATGAATACGGCAAAAATCGCGGAAACCACTCCGACCGCATAATGTCCTGCCGTTGTGGCAATCTCACCGGGTGCGGCCGCATTGACCGTTGCGGTTCCAAGGCCCGTAGCCACGCCGACCACGGAAAGAATACCGATGACCACAACGCAGACGGTTCCTAAGAATTTCTCAAGATATCCGAGGGTGCAGATTCCGAAAACCTTGGTGGATTCGTTGGCTTTCATGAACTTGCTCGCGACAAAGCAGACCAGAACCACTGCGAGAACCGCCGGATGACCGACCGGTACTTCAGGCATTCTGAGCGGATTGCCGGACAACTTGTCAATGTTTTGCATGATGCCAAGGAATAAAAGACCAGTAAAAGGCTCGGCAGAAAGCCCGATTACGCTGGAATAATTACCGGCAAGTCTTCGGAAGGTACCTCCGAGAATCATGTCGTTTAAGGTAAGCAGCGTATCACCTTCGGATAAAAGCTCCGCTTCCGCTCCTTCGGAAGCAAGTGCGGCATGCGGCGTTACATCGGATAAGAACGGTCCGAAGAAAAAGGCCGCAAAAACACATACTGCGACATACGCAAGCACAAACTTTTTGTGCTCTCGAAACTCCTTAACCAATATTTCAAACATTTTCATTTCCTCCCCGACCGAAAGCGACCGGGACAATTCCCTCCACATCGGTCAGGTTTATTATACCATATTAAAATTCGGATTGCGAATTGCACTTTTTGAAGGAATACAATACTCAATTTTGCAGTATTTGTTGAAATCAATCCGAATTTTAATTATAGTAAAGATGTGTAAAAGAAAAAACGGCTCTGCCGTGATTTTGAAAGGATTCGCGGAATCATGAAAAAAGAGAAGCTGAATGTGCGGCACACCATCTTCGTAGGCGCTGCTTTTCTTGCCATCACTGCATTCTGGCAGATGTACAATAATGTAAATCCCCTTATTCTGACCAATACGTTTCATTTAAATGAGCTGTTTACCGGCATCATTATGGCTGCGGATAACGTTTTTGCGCTGTTCCTTCTGCCCCTGTTCGGTTCTTTGTCAGATCGGACCAAATCTCCCATGGGTAAAAGAAAACCTTTTATTCTTGTCGGAACCCTGATTTCGGTTGCTCTTTTGATTCAGCTTCCGATTCTTGACAATATGTATTACGATTCTCCTGCCGTTTCAAAACTTGTGATGTATATTGTGGTTCTGGCTCTTCTTTTAATTTCCATGTCCAGCTTCAGAAGCCCGGCCGTGGCATTAATGCCTGACGTTACGCCGAAGCCTTTCAGAAGCCGCGGCAATGCCATCATTAATCTGATGGGTTCCGTCGGCGGCATCATCTATCTGATTATTACATCGATTCTTTATTCCGAAGCCAAAACAGCCGGCAAGGAACATGTCAGCTATCTTCTTTTGTTTGCCATTATCGGCGGAATCATGATTGCAGCCCTGATTGTCATTATGCTTCTTGTCAACGAACCTAAGTGGACAAAGCAGGCCGAAGAATACGAATTAAGGCATCCCGAAGAAATCAATGCACTTGACGCTGATGCCGATGAAGAAAAGAACGACGATGCCGGCAACGCCACAGCCGATTCTTCCAAGCTTCCTGCTCCGGTATTCCGCTCTTTGATGTTTTTGCTGATTTCCATCTCTCTTTGGTTTATTTCCTATAATTCCATCGAGACCTGGTTTACGACGTATGCTGCAGCCAAATGGAGCATGTCTTTGGGCGAAGCAACCAAATGCCTTACCATTGCAACCGCGGCAGCTATTTTAATGTTTATTCCTCTGGGATATTTTGCGAGCTTTATCGGCAGAAAGAAATCGATTCTGATCGGAATCGCGTTACTTTTCGTCAATTTCGGAGTCTGTTTCTTTTATACGTTTTTCTCCAACACCTTCCACCCGATTCTATTTGTCGTATTCAGTCTCGTGGGTATCGGCTGGGCAATGATTAACGTAAACTCCCTGCCCATGGTTGTGGAAATGTGCAAGAATTCCGATATCGGCAAATTTACCGGCTACTACTACACCTTCAGCATGGCTGCGCAGATCGTTACACCGATTCTTGCCGGATGGCTTCTAAACAAGGTCGGCTATTTTACACTCTTCTTATATGCCATGGTTTTTGCGGCATTATCCTTTGTCACCATGATGTTCGTCCGGCACGGCGATCACAAGGCCGTTGCAAAAAGTTCCATCGATGCGTTCGAAGAAATGGACAGCTAAAATGATTCCTGTCAATCTTTAAGAAAAATCTTTGGCCGGAAGATATATAAAACAAGCAAAGCTGTCATAATTGCAGTCAGCGCAAAAAATGTAACGGAATACGTGTTGCTCAGTAAAATCATAACTTCACTCTTATCGACTCCGCCACGAATGAAGCTTAAATTTGATCTCGTAATCCGGATAAAACTGATAATAAGGCTGATTCCCAAAAGAAGCCAGCGCAAAGCCGCAAAAATGATTTTTCCGGCTTTCTTGTTCACTGAAAGAAGAATAATCCACGAAACCATAATGAGACAGGTATAATAGGATTCTTTGACATATTCGAGCACGTTAGTGCTCTTTTCATTCAAGGCAAGAAACAGAATCGTACGAAGTAAATCCAATCCCAGAACACCTACGGTAAGGATGGACGGAAGTTTGAATTCCTCACGGTTATCCATATAGATCATAAGCCAGAAAACTGCAACCGCCAGTTGGAGCAACTGATGAATGCCTTTGCCAATCAGTGAGATTCCCATGGCTGTATATCCGTAGTCAAAAGCCTGCGGAACATAAGTGACATAAGAATGGATGACACCAAACACATTGTCAAATACATACCAGGCCATAAAAACAAATGCCAGAATCAAAACAACTTTTCCGAAAGTTTTCTTACCCTTCATTACTATCCCTTCACCTGAATTATATTTTTGCTATCCGATAACTATTCTATTCCATTATTTAATACTAGTCTATAAGAAACAATAGCATGTTGTTCGATGTCTTCTCTTCCACCGCCGTCCGACTCTTCTGAATATCTGTCTGTTTTATACAAATAAATTTCCAGATAATCCGAAACAAACTTTGCCGGAACTCTTGCTATCGCGTGATCCGTATAGTATAATCCGGAGCTCAAAATTCGTTCCGACGGCTGTAAATTGCTGAAACAATCAATTGCATTGATTACATCATAATTATCAATTTGCGGATAAGAAACATAAACCGTCATTATAATTGGCGAAACAACAACCTTATCAATGGAATAACCGTTCTTTGCTTCTCCGATTTCATATATGACAACATCATCTTCATTGGACACCGCATCAACACTGAATCCCCAGTTTCCGAGAACCATCTTTGATTTCGTATTTAGAGGACCGATTGCCGTAATATCAATATTTAGTTTAAAATTCTCCGGAAAGGGGGTCTCATTTTCCAAATGCAGAATTTCAACTCCTACAAATGTATCTTCATCAATAAACTCTCCCTCCAATCCGCCCCAAAATCCTTCTCCGGAGAGATTATTTATTTTATTATTTGCCGTAATATATGTATTACCGCTGTAATCAAGTTGGAAGTTGCTGAGGTTTCCGTCCACTAATTCCCTTTTAAAATCAATTCCATCCACGACAAACGACACATACAAATACGTTCCGTCACAGTATACTTCCGAAAGCGTAATGTCGATTCCCTTATCGCTCGCAGTTTCACCAACCTGATATGCGTAATTATCATATAGTCCCGCATAAGTCAGCTTATCCTGAATATAGGTAAATGCTCCGCCAACCAGCGGCAATTCTCTTGCAAGAATCGGCTTAAATAAGTTCAGGGAAACCGCTAATACCAGAAACAGAAATGCCACGCCTGCAACCGTTCTGATTATGATGTTTCGTCTTCTTTTCTTTTGTCTGGTCTGATACTCGTCAACTCGTCGAAAAACGCTATCCGCCATTTCTTCATATGTTTTCATAATTTTACCTTAGAAAAACCTATTCCAGGTCCCTCTCGTCTATCCCTTCCTTTTCAAGCAGAGGTTTCAGGGCAATTCTTGCTCTGTACGCAAGCGTTTCAATCGCATGCTCAGACTTATCCATGACAGCGGCACACTCTTTGTTACTGAAACCCTCAAAATAAATCAGCCACAGCACCTGACGATAATCATTGTTCAGACACTTCATGGCACGATGCACGGCTCTGTCCCGTTCCTTCGTGATAAAACTCTTTTCCAGATTGATTTCATCGTCTGTGATTTCTCCAATCTGATCGATATTTACTTCTTTTTTTCTTGATTGTTTTCGTAAATAATCGAGTGCAATATTCCGTCCAATGGTGTATAGCCACGTCTTAAATGAGCCTCTTCCCTTATCCCTCGGTTTCCTGGTACCCAAAAGAACAAATGTATCTTCGGCCAGATCTTCGGCTGTATGCACATCTCCCACAATACTTGTAAGATAAAGAATCAGTCCGTCTTTATAATCCCGGATAATTTCGACCAGACCGTTCCTGTCACCATTTTCACGGAAACGGCGGTAGCTACTT
>DLBG01000030.1:6718-18111 GCA_002494135.1 Lachnospiraceae bacterium UBA7027 | reverse complement strand
TAGCTACTTGCACCGTTGTCCATGTTCATCTAAGGACCCTCCTTTGAAGCATTTGTCTTTCTGTATATTACACGAAGTAAAATCTTAAAACCTCACACTTTTCCATAAAAAAAAGAAGTGTCTCTAAAAGAACACTCCTTTGATAAAAATCTCCAAACCAATGGCGATTAAAATGATGCCGCCGACGATTGTGGCCCGATGTGCCAGCTTCATGCCGACCCTACGTCCCAGGAATACACCAAACAGGCAGATTATAAAAGTCACAACACCGATAATGGCGGTCGCTGCAAGGGCCTGCAGGAGATTGTAATCCGCTATTGTAAATCCTACCGAAAGTGCATCGATGGAGGTCGCGATTCCCTGCACAATGAGGGTTGCGAAAGTAAGTTTTTTCCCGGAGACCTCTTTTACGGCCTCTTTGTCCGTGTCATCTTCGATCTTCGCTTCCTTCGCGTCACGAATCGCTTCCACAATCATTTTACCGCCTATGAAAAGCAGTAAAATAAGCGCAGTCCACGGAATGAATTTCTCCACAACCGCGAATTTCTCTTTTAAGAGTTCGACAAGTCCCCAGCCGATCATAGGCATCAGAAACTGAAAAACAGCAAACGTACCTGCAATCTGGTATCGTTTGCTTTTCTTCATACCGGGATTGGCAATTCCGTTTGCAACGGAAACGGAAAAAGCATCCATTGCAAGACCGAATCCGAGTAATATGCTGTTTACGAGTAAGAAAAAAAACGCCATAATCCAATTTTATTCCGCAATCACGTCAAAAGCAATGATTTCGCCTTCGTAGTATTCCCGATACATCGAATCCATTATTTCTTTGATTTCTTCCGGAGTAAAACTATTGCCCTGCCCGCCGTCCGCAGGCGTATAAATATAGGTTATGGTATCATCTTCCCCGTACCATTCTTCCACGTTCTTATCGGGGATGAGTTCCCCGTCGATTACCTTGTAAGACGTTATTCCGTGATTTCTGCAGACATACAGAATACCCTTGTTGATTCCCAGAGGGTAAGCCGTTCCTCCGGCTTTCACGCTACCGATCATTCGTGGTGTTCCGTTCTCATCATAGATATATACATCGGCATCGATTGCCTGATTTTTACCTTCATAATCAAAAACATAATCCGTTACAAGCAAAACATCCTGTTCTTTCATCGGAACCAGCGCATAGCCATATCCGGCTTTCAGACCATCGATAATTTCAGTAAATGTCCGCTCCCCTTCCGCAATGGTTTCCGTACCGGTTTCCGATGCGGACGATTCTTCTTCAGATGCCGAAACCCGCTCGGAAATAACCTCGGATGCGGGCAAATCCGTCTTTTTGGTGCATGCGCTTAGGAAAACGGCCAGAATAAGTCCCGTACACAGTACGGCCAATGCTTTTTTCATCATCGAATTCATCTCCTGTAATACACTGCAAAAGCTTATAAAATACACTACGAAATCCTATATATGAAAGTATATTCTCCGCCCCGATAAATACAATATACGAATACACCAAAAATACGATAAAATCATAAGTTAAATTATTAACAACTCCTAAAGTCTTTACTTTAAGCATTTTCCATAGTATCCTATATCTTGTTTGGGGAAACAGCAGGTAATTCTATATCTTGTAGAGGGTATCAGGATAACAGGATATCTGTTTTAACGCAGAAAGGAAATCGGATAATATGGAAAACAGATGGATTCGTGCGGCAATCCCGGCTCTATTGATTCATTGTTCCATCGGTACGGTGTACTGCTGGAGTACCTTTAAGGAGGCCATCGGTGTCGAAATCGGCATGAGTACCTTCGCTCTCGGCTGGGCCTTTTCACTGGCAATCTTTTTCTTAGGTATGTCTGCAGCTTTCGCAGGTAAAATCGTTGAATTAAACATCCACTTATCTTCTTTAATTTCCTGCATCTGTTTTACGGTGGGAATGATCGGAACCGGAATTACGATAAAATTCTTTACCGGCATACCCGCTTTAATACTGATTTATATCTTCTACGGCTGTATCATGGGAATCGGTCTGGGAATCGGTTATTTAACGCCCGTCAAAACCCTGATGCTCTGGTTTAAGGAAAACAAAGGTCTTGCAACCGGTATTTCCATTATGGGATTCGGGCTTGCAAAGGCAATCGCCACCCCGATTATGGAATTTTTACAAAACCGCTTTGGAATCAGCATGATGTTCATCATCCTCGGTGTTGTTTACTTCGGCATGATGTTCTTGGGTCATCTTCTTTTAAAGAAGCCTGCCGGCTGGGTGGAAAGCAAAGCGACCAACAACAGTTTCAAATCCATTACGATGTTTAAAAACAAAACATTCATCGGAATCTGGCTTATTTTCTACCTTAACATTCATTGCGGACTGATGCTCATCACCTACGAAAAACAGCTTCTTAACAGCAAGTTTGCCGGTCTTGCCGCTCTTGCAATGATTGTTGCCATCGTTCCTTCCGTTACCGCTATCTGCAACGCACTCGGACGAATCGGTTACTCAACCGTTTCGGATAAGTTAAAAGACAGAGCCACGATCTATATCATTATTTTTATCTCCTGCATCGTCATCTGTCTGCTTTCATTCAGCATACACTGGGCACCTTTAATCATTGTCCTGCTTATGATCGTAAACTTAGGCTACGGCGGCGGCTTCTCCACACTCCCCGCCCTGCTCGATTCCAGATTCGGAATGGAGAACATTTCCAAAATCCACGGCCTTGCGCTTTCCGCATGGGCAATTGCCGGTATTACCGGAAATAATCTTTCCGAAATTATACTCGATGCATCGAATAAGAATTATAATATTATTATCATCACTGCGGCAGGTCTTTATGCTCTGGCACTCATCATCTGTCTTCTTCTGGTAAAAGAAAGAAAATCCGCCAAGGTATAACCTTTGCAGAATCGTTCAAATGGGAGAATATAAAATGAAAAAGAAATTTTTAAAAAAAGGAATCTCCGTACTGTGCATTACCGCCATGCTGTTTTCGATGAGCGGCTGCAGCAGGTTACTCGGAGCGCTTCAGAATGTTAACCAGCAGGCAAGTCAGACACCTGTTTCCGAGGAAATCCCTTCCGGTGAATGGGAGAAACCCGATGAACCGCAACATGAAAACCCCGAATTCCAGAAAGGCTACTGCGTGGAATTTGACGGCAAATATCTTTTCCGTACCTATAATGACAGTTCCGTGAATTTTACCGGATTACAGGGTTCCTTCCAGTTCAATCAGGAACTCTTCGGTACAAATCAGATTGTGGAATTCGATCCTTCCAAACCTGAGGAAGGCGTTAAACCTTTCTGTGCGGATGAAGGAAACGGCATGATGTATCTTGTCGGAAACGATCTGTATTCCGAACGCAACACTTTCGATGAAGGCAAAACCGTTGTTTACAGAAAAACCCTTCCGGACGGAACCCCCGAAGTCATTTCCGACGGAACCATCCGTCTTTTCTCCGATGACGGAATTCATTTTGTCACCGTCCGTTACGACATGGACAATAATTACAAAGAAGTATATACCGTTTACGAAACCGGGAATGAAGTAACCAAGCTTGCCGAGATTTCCTCTGATACCGACAGATACCTCTATCCCGTCGGAATGGATGAAAGTTACATCTACATGCTTTTGGAAAGTTCCATCGAGGACGGAAAATATCAGCTTCTGATGTTCGATCTGGAAGGTAACAGATATTATCTCGGCAACGTGGATATGAATGCCGGTGATTATCCGAGCAACTGTTCCGAACTCCGGAAAAAAGACGGCAAGGTAGAATTCGATGTTCATATTTATCAGGGAACAGGACACTTCTATTCCAACAGTTTTAAAGTGGAATTCGATATTCCCGTATCCTTAACCCCCGATAACGAAACTCCCGCTTCCAAGGTTACGGTTTCCGAATATACTCTCGAAACCGATCCGATGTATACGAATCCCGAGAATCTTACCGCACTCGAGGTATACGGCGGAGAATCTTCCGGATTTGCAAGAACGCTTCAGTACTATACCGAAATGCCCGAAGGAACGTTCTATACCCTGGCGGACGGTTTCCGCAACCCGGCAAATGACATCGGCTGGAGATGGGCTTACGACTTTTTGAATCTTCACTACTTCTTCCTGTTAAAGGACGGTAAATCAATTTCTTTAACGGATATGTATGCTCCAGGCGGATCACTCGGTTCCCTTTCCGAAATGGAGAATGCGATTGAGGATCAGGCTCCTACCATTTACGCTTTTCTGCAGTTTATCGGAAAGCCCGGAGATACTCCGAAAACAGCCTGCTTCCAGGTAGCCGGAATAAACGGTCCGGAAGCACCGATTGAATATTACAGTTTCTATGCGGCCGATTTCTCCGAAGATTTTATCTGGGAACAGCCCGAAGACGACGGATTCGAGGTATGGAAAACATACAGCTTTAAAGAATTCATTGACATGCAGAAAACAAACAATGTCATTTACCGTACTGCTCTTCCGGAGTTTTCAACCGACGGATATATGCCCGAGTCTGAAGACGAGAATCTTGATTTCTATGATTCGTTATGCGTACACATCGGCTTTGACACAAACGGTAAAATCAATTACATGAGACCCGTAATTATGGACTAAGTGTACGGACTAAGCAGATTACAGATTAAGTGAATTTAAACAGAAAAAAAGATTCCGGTAAAAGCCGGAATCTTTTTTGCCTTATAAAAATATGTCTAATGATGTTATTACACCTTACGCAGGATAATTTGCATTTGCTTCATCGAGAATCGCAAGAAGCGTCTGATAAGGAATTTCTCCTCCGCTGAAAAGCACTGCGGAATCGGCCGTGCCGTCTTTAAAGGCTTCCAGCATCATCTTAACTTCCGGATCTTCATCCGTCTTGTCCGGGAAGCGTGTCCGCATAGCGGCAATTCCCTGTTCGAGAATCTGCTTTGCAAGATCCGAATATTCCGCAAGTTCCGCAATGGAACTCGTGACGGTAAATCTCGGTCCGTCATTTGGGGTTTCAACAGGAAGCGGATCGGTTAAATGAAGGTCTTTGATGCCGTTTACAAATACGGTTTCGGAAAGTTCGATTTCTTCCACCGATTTGCCGATACAGATGCCGTATTCCCCTTCGGGAATTACCCAGTCATGGACATTTACGTCGTAGATTTGAAATGCATCCGTCGTAAGCTTCATGCAGATTTCCTTCTTCTCTCCCGGATTTAAGGAAACTTTTTCAAATCCGCGAAGTTCCAGACTTGCACGCTTAAAATCGCCCATCGCATTTCTTACGTAAAGCTGGGGAACGGTTTTTCCGACACGGTTTCCGATGTTCTTCACTTCGAAGCAGACATTATATCCGTTCTCTTCTTTGGCAACATGAAGATTCGAGTATTCATAGTCCGTGTAGGATAATCCGTAGCCGAACGGAAACTGCACGGGAATCATTTTACTAACGTAATGACGGTAACCGATAAACAGACCTTCCTCGTAGGGAACGGAGAATTCACGGCTTCCGAAATTCTTTGCCGGGGTGTCCTCGATGTGTAACGGCCAGGTTTCCGCAAGATGCCCGCTCGGATTCTCGCGTCCCGTAAGAAGTGCCACTGCAGCTTCCGCCACCGCTTCTCCGCCGAGATACATCTGCAAAACCGCATCAAACCGCTCTAAGCCTTCCATAACGAAGGGCGCGCCGCCGAAGGATAAGAATACGATTTTTTTATCCAGTGAAACCAGTTTCTGAATCAGATGAATCTGGTTCTCGGGCATCAGAAGCGTTGTACGGTCGTAACCTTCGCCTTCCGCAAGGTCCGTCAGACCGCCGCAGTAAAGAATCAGGTCGCAGTTCTCCGCCTTCTCCAAAGCCTCTGCTTCCATATTTTCATCAAAATCGTATCGAAGGCTGTCATATCCTTTTGCAAAATCCACATTCGCAAATTCCGCTTTCATGCAGTCAAGCACATTCGGATATTCCACAGCATTGATATGGCTGCTTCCGCCGCCCTGAAAACGCGTTTTTACGGCCAGATCACCGATAATAAGAATCTTTTCATCCCCTTTTAAGGGAAGCGTGCCTTCGTTCTTTAAAAGAACGCCTGCATTTGCGGCGGCTTCATAAGCCAGTCTGTGACGCCGCTTCGTCTCTTCTCGTTCCCTGTATTCTTCTTTCGTCGGAATGATATGCTTTGCTTCTTCCTCGTCGGTTGTTCCGCACCGGTCAATCAATGCAAGCAGACGGTTCACCGCCCGGTCAATCTCTTCCTCGGTAATAAGGCCCGCTTCAAGATCTTTCTTTAATGCCGCTTTATGAACACCGTGGCTGTCCGGCATCTCGAGATCCATACCGGCTTTTACGGACTTAGTCAGTTCCGAGCAGGCACCCCAGTCGGACATAACCAGACCGTCAAATCCCCATTCATCTCTTAAAACATCCGTCAAAAGCCACTTATTCTCCGTGGAATAATACCCGTTAACCAGGTTATAGGATGCCATCAGCGTCGTGGGACGGGCATTCTTTACGATGATTTCAAACGCTTTTAAATAGATTTCCCGAAGGGTTCTTTCATCAATGATGCTGTTGGTACGCATACGGTGCGTTTCCTGGGAATTGCATGCAAAATGCTTTAAGGATGTGCCCACGCTGTTTTGTTGGACACCGCGAATAAAGGATGTACCGATACATCCGGCAAGATAAGGATCCTCGCTGAAATATTCGAAGTTTCGTCCGCAAAGAGGCGAACGCTTCATATTCGTTCCGGGTCCCAAAAGAACGGAAACACCCTTCTCTTTCGTTTCCTTACCGAGTTCGTCTCCGATGCGACCCACGATTCCGGGATCGAAAGTGCAGGCAAGAGCACTTGCGGTCGGATAACAGATGGCCGGTTCGGCACTGTTGTTGTTTGCGCCCTCAACCTGCTTTCTTAAGCCGTGAGGTCCGTCGGAAAGGACAAGGTGTTTGATTTTACCGTCGAAGGATTTCGTGCGCCAGAAACCCTTACCGGATAAAAGTTCCAGTTTTTCATCAAGACTTAAATTCATACTAGCCCCCCTGGTTATTTGAATCTGTTTGTCTGTGTATTGTCGATTACAAAGAATGCTCTTCCGTCTTCGCCTTCAGCGTCCCGTAGAATTCCGGGAAATCCTTGTCGATGCGGACAATTTTACCTTCCTGCGTAATAAAACAGTGTTCGGAAGTTGCCGTGCAGACAACGACGCTTCGCTGGTTGAGCATTTTATACCGGAACCGCATGCGGATTCCGCTGCACTCTTCCACAAGGATATAAATGCGGATTTCATCGCTGAATGTCGTCGGAACCTTGTACTGGCATTCCACTTTCGTTACGGGCGATACAATCCCCATCTTTTCAAGTTTTGCATATTCATATCCGAGTTTTGTCAGATAATCGATTCTGGCTTCCTCCATGAAACGGATATAATTCGAATGATGCGTGATGCCCATCCGGTCTGTTTCATAGTACTGCACTTTGTGAATATAAGGTGTGATTTCTTCCATTTTTCCCCTCTGAATTCGTCCGGAGACGGTATTCGTTGTGATTTTCGCGTCTTGCGAAAAGAAATTGCGATTCCGGACAACAATTTATTATACCATAAATCCGCCGATTATAAAATCGTCATAACCGGCGTCTTTCGGAAGGTATTCACGATTCTCATGATTGCCGAGTAGATAATTCCCAATGCGAAAATATAGACCACCGCCCATTCCGAGCGCATAAAAAATCCGATCGCCACGGCGGAAACTGCCACGATGATGTTGACGATTCCGGAGCTTAATTTTAACTTCCAGGGAGCTTCGTTGTGCTTCTGCTCTAAGGCACGCATCACATCCACAAAGCCTTTAAACGCATAAAATCCAAGCAGATAAAGGATGATAAAAAGGGTATGTCTGTTTCTTAAGGAGAAATTAAATACGCCGAAATCAAACAGAATAAAGCCCAGAATCAAGATAACCTTGCCGCCCACCATATGCCTTGCCATCTGGGAATAGAAATGTAGAAGACGGATGCCGTAGGCTATCATCCAGACGGATAAAACAATCATGACCAGTTTCACGCCGGAAATCCCGCCGAACTGCATGCAAATAAGCAATGCTGCCAGAAGAAGCATTGCAATTGCCGTCATTATGTTTTTGAATTTTTTCCGAAATTCCATCCGTTGCCTTTTTCTCTGTTTGTTTTATCTGTTTGTCTTACCTTTTCGTTTTACCTGTTTGCTTTATTTTTCTTTGCCTTCGGTTCGTAGATCTTTCGCATCACCATTTTCTTTTGTTCCATGGCTGCCGTAAAGAAACGTCCCAAAACCGTATTTTCTTTCTCCTGCGCGGATAAATATTCTTCCCTGGCAGGGGTTAAATCAAACGGAATCACTTCTTTTTTGGAAAGTTTCTCACCAAACGCTTTCCAGTCCTCGGCGGCGGAAAGTCTTCTCGTTTCGATGATTCTTTTAATTTCGCCCTCCCACTCTTTCAACGCTTCAAAGTCATAATGATCAACCCTGAATTCTTCCGTCGGATTTCGAAGCGTCTTCATTGCATATACCATCTGGGAAAAGGCATGATAGAAATCCGAGGGATTGTCTTTTATGATCTCTTCGTATTCGTTCCATGCCGGCAGATATTTATAGCGGATAAAACTATAATCCGGCAGGTGTCCCGCTCTTCCGTGGCCTAAGTTCATGATGGAATTTTCACTGTACTGATAAATGGAATTTACATAGGTCGACGTTTCGATATCATCGACAAACGAAGTACTGTGCTTCCATGTGATTTTACGGTCACGGTCGACACCGTCTTCTTTTACGATCTCGTAGAAATAACTGTCCGTGTTGTTAATTACAAGCGACGGTGTCCCGGCAAAATAGCGATGTGCCCACGTATCCGCCAGAATATGCATGGCAACGCCGACTGCCTGAAGGCTTTCGTTTTTTGCCCTGTCCACGGTCTGTTTTAAAAGTACGCTGTTCGGATTGCAGATCAGACGGTATTTGCGCATATACGCCTTAGAACGGCCCTTTCGTTTTACATTCAGATCATACGGCAGGAAATGAAAAGACGACCAGATGGACGTAATCTCGCGGATACCGGGCGGATTGGTCGGCATATCCATCAGTTCAAGGCTTAACTGGGTGGTTGCTGCCCCCTTCGGTCCGTTTATCGTCGATAAAAAGGTTGCGGTGCACAGATCCACAAACTGCGCAGCAAAACAAACCTCCAGGCTTTCCTCGTGGGAATAACCTGCAAGATACGCCGCACAATATGTAGCATAATAGTGAAAATCTTCCTGCATCTTATACCTCAGTTTTTATCTGATACATTCCTTCACGCCGCATGGTATGCCGGACGGAAACCGTCGCGACAAACAGGTCCGTAACGATGACAAAATCCGTAACCGTCATTAAAAGCCCCGCAACCTTTTCCTCCAAAAGATAGTCTTCTTCGGCATAGTATCCACGTACCGCCGAATAGATATTAAACGCACAAAACAATACGTAAATGAGCATCACAATAACGTAAAATCCCTTTTTCGGCTTTCCTCTTCCCTCCGAAACCGCTCCGTGGGCAATAATAAAACGGATCATAACATCAATGAAGGAAAATAAAAGGACAATGGCTATGGTAATAACGGTAATCAATGTCTTTTCATTTTGGGTGGATTCATCGAGAAAAGGAAGAATGGTTGTCTCCACAAATAACTGATATTCCATGGATATCAACAAAATAAAACGCAGAACAGACCAGATGCCGAGTATAAGCACTCCCCATCCGCAGATAATCATGGTCTTTTGTTTTCTTCTGAATTTTGCGCTGTTCATACTTCTTTATTGTAACACAAAAAAAGGCCGTATCGAACGATTAATTCGATACAGCCTTAAAATGCGTTTCGATTATGCTGACTTTGTCCAACTTAAATCAGTGCAGGACAATGGATTTTCTCTTGCACTTTTCGCGGCAGGTGCCGCATTCGATACACTTGTCATAATCGATGTGTGCATGCATATTTTCAACCGTAATGGCTTCTGCCGGACAGTTCCTTGCGCACATGCCGCAGGCGATACAGCTTGTTGTACATTCCTTCATGGCCTGAGGGCCTTTGGATGCCGAAGAACATGCTACCGCAAACATGGCATCATACGGAATGAGTTCGATTAAGTGTCTCGGACAGATTGCAACACATTTGCCGCAGGCCTTGCAGGCTTCCTTGTCTACAACCGCCACACCGTTTACCACGTGAATTGCGTCAAACGGGCAAACCGACACGCAGGTTCCGAAACCCTGGCAGCCGGAGTTGCAGCTTTTCGGTCCCTGATTCGGGATAAATGCAATCATCTGACAGTCTTTCTGTCCGGTGTAATGATAATCTTCATGCGTCTTGTCGCAGTCACCCTGGCATTTTACAAAGGCAACCATTCTCTTGCCTTCTTCTGCCTTGACGCCCATGATTTCGCCGACTTTCTTTGCCACTTCCGCGCCACCGACAGGGCAGGCATTTACGGGAGCTTCTCCCTTAACGATAGCCGCCGCACAGCCGGAGCATCCGGGATATCCGCAGCCGCCGCAGTTGTTGCCGGGAAGGGTTGCTTCAATCTTTTCCTGTCTTTCATCCACTTCCACCTTAAAAATGTTTGCGGCGATTCCAAGGAAAATACCGATAAAGAGTCCGACCGCAGCCACAATGGAGATGGCAATGATAATTCCGATATAATTCATTCTCTCATCCCTCCTATATCAGCCCTGCAAAACCACAGAAGGCGATTGCCATCAGACCTGCCGTTACAAGGACGATGGGCATTCCCCGGAAGGGTTTCGGGATATCGTTGTATTCCATTTTCTCACGGATTCCGGCAAGGATAATAATTGCAATCGCAAAACCTGCAGCGGTCGCAAATCCGTTTACCACTCCGGTTAAAATATCATACCCGTAGTTTACGTTGTTAATGGCTACACCGAGTACCGCGCAGTTGGTGGTAATTAAGGGTAAGTAAACACCCAGTGCTTCATATAAGGGTTTTACAAACTTCTTTAAGAACAGTTCCACGAACTGAACCAGCGCCGCAATAATCAGAATGAATACGATGGTTTTCAGGTACGTTACGTGAAGCGGGGTTAAAATAAACTTGTAAATCAGACCCGCCACAAGGCTCGATAAGGTGATGACGAAAATAACCGCAGCACCCATACCGCTTGCCGTTTTTACCTTCTTCGAAACGCCGAGGAAAGGACACAGTCCCAAAAACTGGCTTAATACGACGTTCGATACCAGGGAAGAAGTAATTGCAATTACAATCAGATTTAAAACATAAGATCCGTTCATTTATGCTTCCTCCTTTCCTGTATTTTCCACAGCTTTTAAGGCTGCTTCGACTTCGGAGGAGTCAATCTTTAACGTTTGTGCATTCTCATCAAT
>DLBG01000030.1:0-6578 GCA_002494135.1 Lachnospiraceae bacterium UBA7027 | reverse complement strand
GGAGCCTCTGCCTTCGGAGCCTCCTTCTTAGGAGCCTCTTCCTTTTTAACGGTCTTCTGTGGTTCAACCAGTCTTCTGCTGCATGCGCTTTCGGAGCAGTTCATACAGTCGGAAGAGCAACCGGACTGAATCTTGCTCATATCCTTACCCTTCGCTTCTCCGGCTGCCTTGATGGCATTCTGGATTGCGGTAAGGCAGGCAAGAACGAAGAATGCGCCGGGAGCCATAACCAGAATTCCGATCGGGGAGAAACTGGAAAACTCACCTGCGAAGAAATTGTTCAAACCTCTGACAAATCCCGAACCCGATGCGGGATCGAAGATTTTATTTACCAGTTCAACCAGTAATACGGGAATTGTGGTTCCGTATACCTTCGGTCCGGTAAGGCCGAAAATCGAAGCATTACCGAAGAACTCTCTTACCATACCGATTAACGTAAGCGCTATGGTGAAGCCGAGTCCCATACCGATACCGTCAAACATGGACGGAAGCATTTTATTCTTGGATGCGTAGGATTCCGCGCGTCCGAGAATGATACAGTTTACAACGATTAAGTCGATGTAAATACCCAAAGATGCGTAAAGTCCGGGAACGTAAGCTTCCATTAAAAGTCCGACAACCGTAACCAGGGAAGCCACGATTACGATGTAAGAAGGAATACGCACTTTGTCGGGAATTACTTTACGGAGTGCCGAAATAATCAGGTTTGAAAGAGCAAGTACCACCATTGTGGAAAGGCCCATTCCGAGACCGTTCATGGCGGAAGTCGTAACCGCCAGGGTCGGACACATACCGAGGGTTAAAACGAAGGTAGGATTCTCTTTGATGATTCCGTTATAAAGTCTTTCTATACACGATTTCACTGCTCATCCCCTCCTTTCGTTAATTCTTCAAAGTATTTCATACCGTAGTTGACACCGCGGGTAACTGCTTTGGAGGTAATGGTTGCGGACGTGATGGCATCGATTTCGTTCTCTCCCACGGCACCGCTTTTTGTTACCGTAAATTCAGGTCCTTTTCTGTCCCTGAACTGGGGAACTAAAACTTCGGGCGCTCTCATACCGAGTCCGGGAGTCTCATGAATCTCCAGAATGGAAATACCCTTAAGACGACCGTCTAACGTTACACCCATGTAAAGACGGATGTCTCCGCCGTAACCTTCCTTTGTGGTTACTTCAATGACATAACCGTACAGTTCGTCATCCATGTTTCTGGCTTCGTAAACGTCCGTGATATCAGCCTTGGTATCCATCACTTCGGCTACTGCCGTACGGGCACTCTGGTTTACGTTGATCCGTTCAAAATCAAGCGGTTCGGGAATCACATAATTTCCTTCTCCGTCATTTACCAGAAATACTTCCGAGCAGGCATCGGCCTGTTTTTGCAGTTTCTGCTTCTCGATGGGCGCTTTGGTCAGTTCATATACGAATCCGAGAATACCGCCGGCCACAAGGGTGATTGCAAAAATAATCAGCGTGTCTTTGATGATACCCGTTACCGGGCTTTGATTCGAAGATTTGGCTGCAGTCTTACTCATGCTCGCTCGCCTCCTTTCCCGAAGGCCTTCGGCATCGTAATTTTCTCAATCAGCGGAACCAGTAAGTTGCCGATGATAATTGCATAGGAAACACCTTCCGCACCGGGTCCGAAAATACGGAAAATACCGGTCAGGATACCGAGCAGAACACCGTAAAGGTATTGACCCTTCTTCGTAATCGGTCTCGTCGTATAATCGGTTGCCATGAAAAACGCACCGAGCATCAGACCGCCGCCGGAAAGCTGTCCGCATAAATACTGCAGATCAAAGAAGGAAGAGCTGCTTCCGGTAAGATAAGGCACAAGTCCGGATCTTCCGAAGATTACAACGAACAGTGAAAAAGATACCAGAAACGTGCCGGGAATTTTTAAATCGATGACTCCTAAGAAAATCAGGAAGCAGGCACCAAGGATAATTGCGATCACACTGGTCTCGCCGATGGTACCGCCGGTACGTCCGATTACCATGTCAAATACATTGACCGGGGAGCCTTCCTTCAAAAGAGCAAGCGGAGTCGGTCCGGTGATGGCATCGGTCGTAAAATCGGTCATATATCTTGCAAAGGAAATTACCAGGAAACATCTTGCTCCGAGGGCAGGGTTCATAAAGTTCTGACCGAGACCTCCGAAGAGAAGTTTTACTACAAGGATTGCAAATACCGCGCCGAAGATGGCAATCCAGATCGGCAGATGAGGCGGTAAGTTTAATGCAAGCAGAAGGCCCGTTACAATGGCACTTCCGTCTCCCACCGTGGTGGGCTTTTTACTGATTAAGCAGAAAAGATGCTCTGTCAGCACTGCGGTTCCGACGGTTACAACGATTAAAAGCGCTGCATACCATCCGAAACGAAAAATTCCGTATCCCGTCGCGGGAAGAAGGGCGATTACAACAGCAAACATAATGGAGGAGGTTGTAACGCGTGACCGCACATGGGGATTGGATGAAACTTCCATCATATCCTTCATTTTCTACCTCCTACTTTTTCTTTCTGTCTGCGAGAATCATTCTTCTCATCGACTTAATGGACTGGGTTAACTGTCTCTTTGCGGGACAGATGTAAGAACAGCAGCCGCATTCGCAGCATTCCATTCCGTTTGCTTTCTCGAACGCTTCTTTGTTCTTATGCTGGGCAAAATCCGCAAGACGGCTCGGAACCACACGTCCGGGACATACTTCGACGCATCTGCCGCAGTTAATGCAGGCCGTTTCCTTTGCCGCGCTGACTTCATCCTTGCTTAAGCAAAGAAGGGCCGAGCTTGTCTTGGTACAGGGAACGTCCAAATCAAAAATCGCAAAGCCCATCATGGGACCGCCGGAAACGATTTTCTCGGGCTCTTTAATAAATCCGCCCGCTTCTTCAATCAGTTCGTGATAATTGGTACCTACACGAACGCAAAAGTTCTGCGGTGTTTTAATGCAGTCACCGGTTACGGTTACGATACGCTTTATTAAAGGTCTTCTCTCTTTTACCGCATTGTAAACCGCAATAATGGTATCCACGTTATTCACCACACAGCCCGCATCTGCGGGAAGCATGGAGGAATTGATTGCACGGCCCGTGCAGGCATAGATTAAATGACGCTCGGATCCCTGCGGATATTTGGTCTTTAAGGTGGCAACCGTGATTTTGTCGTTGCCTTCCGTTAATTTCTTAAGAATCTTGATACAGTCGGGCTTGTTATCCTCCACTGCAAGAATTCCTCTTGCATTGTCAAAAAGACGCAGAATAATAGACAGACCCTCGACGAGTTTCTCGGGTTGCTCAATCATTTTACGATAATCGGACGTAAGATACGGTTCGCATTCCGAACAGTTTGCGATGACGTAATCGATTTTATCCGGTTCTTTCGGGGAAAGCTTTACGTGGGTCGGGAATCCGGCACCACCCATTCCGACAACTCCGGCCTCTTTGATCATGTCAATGATTTCTTCTTTCAGAAGAACCTCCACGGGCTTTGCCTCGGGATATTCCACTTCTTCGTATTTGCCGTCGTTCTCGATGACAATACTCATGACATTGTCTCCGGTAATGACACGTCTGGGCTCAATTGCCTTAACGGTACCGGATACCGAGGCGTAGATGGGGGAAGAAACGAATCCGCCGGCTTCGGCAATCTTCTGTCCTGCCTTCACAGCATCGCCTTTTTCCACAATGGGTTTTGCGGGAGCTCCGATATGCTGAGAAAGGGGATAGACCAGATCTCCTTTGGGAAGGTAATCCTTGATGGGACGGTCTTTGGACAGTTCTTTGCCTTCGAACGGATGAATTCCGCCATGGAAAGATAATCCTGCCATTGTTATAATCTCCTTTTTTGCCTATTTTACACCATTATTAAATATACAATCATTTGTCAAGATTTCATAGTGGAAAAAAGCAACAAGGAATGTTGATTTTTATATTTTTTTTGTGCAATTCTGTCAGGAAATATGGTAAAATAATTAAGTGTTGGTCCGCGCAGGACCGGCGAATGTTTTTCATGGAGGAAACCAAATGAAAACCATCATTAATGACCTTGGCTCCGTAAAGCCTTCCTATCCGATCGAGCATCTTGCCTCACCCGAACAGGTACTGTTTCTGGACATCGAAACAACCGGTTTCACGGCAAAGAGTTCCAATCTCTACTTAATCGGATGTGTTTATTTTGCCGACGACGAATGGCATACCATTCAGTGGCTTGCGGAGAATTACGATGAGGAAGTTCAGGTTTTAAATGCCTTCCTCGAATATTGCTTAAACTACAGCTTTATCATTCATTTCAACGGCAACCGTTTCGATCTGCCCTATCTTACCCAGAAATGCGAAATGTATGATATTCCTTTTAAATTTGATGATTACAAGGGTGTGGATTTATACAAAAGAATCAAGCCCTACAAAAACTTTCTAAAGCTTGAGAACTGCAAGCAGACTTCGATTGAAGCCTTCCTGGGTGTAAAAAGAGAGGATCGCTACACCGGCGGCGAACTGATTAATTTCTATCACGATTATGCCTGCGATCACAACGAGGAAAACGAAAAGCTATTGCTTCTGCATAATGCCGACGACTTAAAGGGTATGCTCGAACTGCTCTCCGTCATGGCATTCTCCGATCTTTTCAACGAGCCGCTTCGTGTCACCAAGGTTCAGGCAAACTATTACAACGATTACAACGGAAAGAAACGTCAGGAGCTTGTTTTAAGCCTTCGTTTCGAGTCCGAACTGCCCGTTTCGGTAAGCTATTCCGCGAACGGATGCTATTTTACGGGGAACGGAGGAAACGGTGTTTTAAAGGTGCCTCTTTACGAAGAGGAAATGAAATACTACTACTCCAATTACCGCGATTATTACTATCTTCCCGATGAAGACATGGCGATTCACAAATCCGTAGCCGCAAGCGTTGATCCCGCACACAGACGTCAGGCCACCGCCGCAAGCTGCTATACAAGAAAGGTATCGAATTATCTGCCTCAGTGGGAACCGTTGTTTACACCGTTCTTCAAAAGAAGCTTCCGTGACCGCGACTACTTCTTCGAGCTGACGGACGAGTTCAAAACAAGCCGCCAGAGTTTCAACCAATATGCGGAACATGTGCTTCAGTATATGGCGATTGCCGAAGACGAATAATTCAGAGCATTCAAAAAGCCGGGTGTTCCCCGGCTTTTTTTGTTTCTCTTATGCTCTCGGAATTCGCACTTCCTACAGTTTCTCATAGAAAAATGATGCAAGTCTTGAATAGCCCGATTTGCGATAATCCATCATCTGCTCCGTATTCCCCAAAAACAGAACTCCGCCGTGTCCGAGCGAATCATGGAACTGCGAAAACAGTTCTTCTTTCTTCTCCTCCGTAAAATAGATCAGTACGTTTCTGCATACAATCAGATCCATATTTCTCGGAAATTCGTCTTTTAAAAGATTATGCTTTTTAAAATTCACGCATTTCCTGATTTCCGGTGCAATTACATACTTATCGTTTTCGGTCTTCGTAAAACAGCCCATAAACTCTTCCGGAACACCCTTTATGCTTTTGGCGGAATAGATGCCCTCTCTTGCCGCTGCAAGGCTTAAATCGTCGATATCCGTTGCCGTAATGGAGAAGCGGATTCTGGGCAGGTATTTTAAAAACAGCATGGCAAGCGTGTACGGTTCGTCTCCCGTCGAACAGGCGGCCGACCAAATGCGGACTTTCGATTTGGAAGTAAACTTCGGAATCACTTCTTTTTCGAGGTATTCCCACTGTTCCGGATTGCGGAAAAATTCCGAAACATTGATGGTAATGTAATCCACAAACGATGCAAGGGCATCCGGGTCTTTTCGCAGAAACATTATGAAACCGTCATAGTCCCCACAGCCTTTATTCTCGGCATACGAATCAATCCGGCGTTTCATCTGGCGCTCTTTATAGCAGCTTAAATCAATGTCGGTCATTCGGTATATGGAGTTTTTAAAGATTTCGAAGGAACCTTCCATTCTGTCTTTCTTATCCTTCACTTACGCTCTGTGCGTTCTTTTGTTGATAAAAATGCCCCCGGCAAAATGCCGAGGGCAAAATGTTTGATGGAATAAATCTTATTCTTCGCTTACGGGAGCTTCATTCGCTTCCTCTGCAGCTTCTTCCTCGGAAGCTTCGGGAGCAAGCAATGCCTTTACGGAAAGGCTGATCTTCTGGCTTGCTTCGTTGAAGTCAACAATCTTTGCGGTAACTTCGTCACCCTTGTTTAATACATCGGAGGGCTTCTCTACATGATCCTTGGAAATCTGGGATACGTGAAGCAGAGCGTCTACACCGGGTTCAAGTTCGATGAATGCACCGAAATCGGTCATTCTTGCTACCTTACCGGTAACAACTGCGCCTACGGAATATTTGCTTGCTGCATCCTTCCAGGGATTTGCATCATCAAATTTAGCGGTAAGAGCGATTTTATTTCCGTTAATCTCTTTGATCTTAACGGATACGGTATCGCCAACCTTGAATAACTTCTTGGGATTCTCGATACGTCCCCAGCTCATCTCGGAGATGTGAAGAAGTCCGTCAATTCCGCCGAGATCGATGAATGCACCGAAATC
>DLBG01000063.1 GCA_002494135.1 Lachnospiraceae bacterium UBA7027 | reverse complement strand
AGATCGATGAATGCACCGAAATCGGTAACGTTCTTTACAACACCTTCAATGATGTCGCCTTCTTTAATCTTTCCGAGAATCTCGGCCTGTGCGGTAGCTTTCTCTTTTACAAGAAGCTGCTTGCGATCGCCGATGTATCTTCTCTTCTTGGGATTGTATTCGATGAGAACGAAGGAAATTTCCTGATTCTCATATTTGCTTAAATCTTTCTCGTATACATCCGAAACAAGGCTTGCAGGGATGAAGATACGAACATCGTCAACAACTACGGAAAGTCCGCCGTTTAAAAGCTGTGCAACCTTGGCGGTAAGCACTTCCTGATTGTTGAATGCCTCTTCCAGTCTCTTGCTGCCTCTGTCGGCAACGATTCTCTTATGCGTAAGGGCAACCTGACCTTCACCGTCGTTTACCTTTAAAATCTTAACTTCCATGGTATCGCCTACGTGTACGGCTTCCAGTAAATTTACGGAAGAATCGTTGGTGTACTCATACTTCGGCAGAATACCGTCGGATTTATAGCCAATGTTAAGAATCAGCTCGTCCGGCTTAACGTCAATAACTGTCCCTTCTACAATTTCACCGGTGTGAATTGTTTTTAATGATTCCTCAAGCATTTGTTCAAAAGTCAGTTCTGACATGTTTTTGAACCTCCTCAATAATATTATTTGGGGTAGATGCCCCGGCCGTAATGCCCACCAGTTCAGCCGTTTCCGGCAATTCCTCCAAATTTAAGTCTTCCAAGGTCTGAATGAAAAATGTATATTCACATTCCTTTTTGCAAATCTCGAAGAGCTTTCTTGAGTTGGAACTGTGTGATCCCCCTATTACGATCATCGCGTCGGCTGAAGCCGCAATTTCTTTCGCTTCGGTCTGACGTTCTTCTGTTGCGTTACAAATAGTATTCACAACATTATAACTATAACCTTTTTTCTCGAAAATAGCAACTAATTCTTGAAATTTCGCATAATTAAATGTTGTCTGCGAAACAATGCAGACCGGCACATCTTCACGAAGGGTTAATTTCTGCGCTTCTTCGGCGGTTTCAACCACTGCCGCGCCGTCTTTGGCATAGCTTCTGATGGCCTCTACTTCGGGGTGTTTCGGATCTCCGATAATAACGATCTGCTCTCCTTCGTTGCTTTGCTTTTCCACAATTTTATGAATTCGTTTTACGAAGGGACAGGTTGCGTCCACATAGTAAATTTTCTTTTCTTCGAGCAAATCGTATATTTCCTTGCTGACACCGTGTGAGCGGATAATGACGGTCCCTTCCGTAATCTTGGAAAGTTCTTCCGGAGAATTTAAAATCTTAACGCCTCGTTTCGCTAAATCGTCCACAACCAGTTCGTTATGGATAATCGGCCCGTAGGTGTATATGACCCCGCCCTTTTCGATTTGTTCGTATACCGTATCCACGGCCCGCTTTACGCCGAAGCAGAATCCCGCGGATTTCGCCGTAATGACTTTCATAAAATACCCCGAACGGTTTATTGTTTTTTTGAGGTAATCAAAGAACAGATGGCTTCTTTGACTTCCTCGACGGAAAGGTCGGAAGAATCGATAAAGGTTGCATCTTCCGCCTGCTTTAAGGGAGCGATTTCACGGTTCATGTCACGTTCGTCGCGCTCTTTGATATCTTTTTTAATGGTCTCAAGATCGCATTCGGTTCCCTTTTCGGTGAGTTCTTTATAGCGTCTCATCGCACGCTCTTCCACGGTTGCGGTAAGGTAAACTTTTACATCCGCATTCGGAAGAATGTTGGTGCCGATATCGCGGCCGTCCATGACAACGTCGTTATTCTTCGCAAGATCTCTCTGCAGATCGAGAAGTTTTTTACGCACTTCCCCGTCCACGCTGCTTGCGGATGCCATGTTCCCGACTTCTTCGGTACGAATCAGTCCGCTGACGTTTTCTCCGTTTAAAATCACCTGCTGAATGCCGTCTTTATACTGAATGGATACATTCGCGCCCTGGCATTCGGTTGCGAAACGATCCTTATCCGCAGGGGTGATGCCCTTTCTGAGCAGATACAGAGCGATTGCACGATACATGGCTCCGGTATCCACATAGATAAAATTCATTTCCTTTGCCACCAGTTTTGCGATGGTACTTTTTCCTGCTCCGGCAGGTCCGTCGATTGCTACATTGAAGCCCATGATGCGTCTCCTTTATTCTTGCACAAAATCGTAATCATTATACTATGCACCGCCGTCATTCAACAAGAATTTTTAACTAATTCCTGCCAGATATCCGGTCGAAAATGCAATCTGCAGATTAAAGCCGCCCGTAAAAGCATCCACGTCAAGCAGTTCACCCGCAAAATACAGTCCCGCAACGATTCTGCTCTCCATGGTTTTCGGATTGACGTCTTTTACGGAAACGCCACCGTGCGTGATAATGGCTTCGTTAAAATCGCGGGTTTTCGAAATCGTAATCTTCAGTCGCTTCGTTGCCGCAAGAAGCGCTTTTCTTTCCTTTCCGGAAATCTCGTTACAGCGCTTGAAGGGATCGATTTTTGCAATCCCGCAAATCATTCCCGCAAGAGACGACGGATAGATTTCGTTTAAAATATTCTTCAGCTCTTTCCGGTTGCCGGCTTCCAGTTCGCGAATCAGTCTTTTGTCAAATTCCTCATCCGTCAGAGCCGGTTTTAAATCAAGCAGAATATAAGGATTCCTGTATTCCGAAATTCCGGCATAGACGCTGCTTGCGCTTAAAATAAGCGGCCCGCTTACGCCGAAATGCGTAAAAAGCATTTCTCCCAGCTCGGAATACAGACATTTCTCCGCATTATACAAAGACAGTTTTACATTCTTTAAAGACAGGCCCTGCAGCTTACCTACCCACTCTTCCTTCGTTTCGAAAGGAACAAGGGCCGGCTTTCGCTCCGTTAATCTGTGGCCGCTTTTATCGGCAAACCGATAGCCGTCTCCGGTCGATCCTGTCGATTGATAGGAGAATCCGCCCGTGGCAAGGATCACTTTATCGGCGGAAAGGATTTCTCCGTCCGATAATTTTACGCCGGAAATTTCACTTTTTTTAATCAGCAGTTCCTTTACCTCGGCATGCAGTCTTACTTCCACTCCCTTATTTTTCAACGCTCTTTTAAACGCGTCAATAATATCGTACGAATGGTCGCTTACGGGAAAAACACGATTTCCCCGCTCGATTTTCAAGGGTGTTTTGTTCGCTTCGATAAAATCCATCAAAGCCTTGGAATCAAGCGCAGAATACGCGGAATACAGAAACTTCGGATTACTTATCACATGCTCAAAAAAAGTATCCCTGTCGCATGCATTGGTCACATTGCAGCGGCCCTTGCCGGTGATAAATACTTTCTTGCCAAGCTTTTCGTTTTTTTCAAGAAGGATGACATCATCCCCCTTGTCTGCTGCGGCGACGGCAGCCATCATTCCGGCCGCCCCGCCACCGACAACGATTGTTTTCATGCATCAAGTCCGGACGCTTTGCGGATGCGTCCTTTTGCCTCTTCTAAATTCTTTATAACGGTATCGCACCAGGAATCAAATTCGGGATCCGGCACCTGACATTCCTCATGAGACAGAACATATTCGATTGTTCTGCGGATTCCTTCCTCAAAGCGGATGTTCATGGCAAGTCCCGGTACCGCACGGTGAAGTTTCGAATTGTCAAACACCACGGAGTTGGACTTATCGCCGATTAATGAACCCGTAAAATCATACTCCGAACATGCCGCCAGAAACTCCGACGAAACATAGTACGGCTTAAATTCCACGTTTAATACCTTTGCTATCGTTTCATAAATCTGGTTCCATGTCAAGGTTTCTTCATTCGTGATATGAAATGCTTCTCCGATTGCGTGCGGATTTCCCAGAAGACCGATGAAACCTTTTGCAAAATCCTCGTTAAACGTCATTCTCCAGAGGCTCGTTCCGTCCCCGTGAACGATGACGGGTTTACCTTCCAGCATTCTCTTCACCACCTGGTAAGAACCCTTTGATCCGTGTACTCCGAGAGGAATGCTTCTTTCATCGTACGTATGGCTCGGACGCACAATGGTTACCGGAAAATCATAATATTTAAAGCGTCCCATCAGAAACTCTTCGATTTCGATTTTCTCCCTTGAATAATTCCAGTAGGGATTCGCCATGGTCGTGCCCTCGGTAATCACATAATCACGTACGGGCTTTGAATAGGCACTTGCAGACGAGATAAACAGAAACTGCTTCGTTTTGCCTTCAAACAGCCTGAAATCCCGCTCCGCCTGTTCTTTATGAAAACAGATAAAATCGCAGACCGCATCAAAATAATTCTTACCGTTGCTGCCCTTCAATTCTAAGTACGAAGCAAGCGCTTTTCGTACTTCTTTTTCGTCATTTACATCGGATACTTTGATAAACTGTGCTTTCCCGTCAAATTCGCCGTTTCGGTTTCCGCGGTTGATTAAAACCACTTCATCGCCTCTTGCAAGTAAGGCTCTCGTAATTGCACTTGATATGGTTCCTGTTCCGCCGATAAATAAAATTTTCATACTCATTCCCTCGCTGCCAGTTCGTAAATTGCCGTTACATCATCCCGGTTTAACGTTTTAAATCCTGCTCTCGTACCGTCTCCGATTCCGAGTTTTTCTACCAGTACCGGAATGTCTTCCTTCCTTGCTCCGATTTCCTTAAAACTTACCGGCATGCCGATTCCGGTTAAGAAATCCTTAAAAGCATGAATCCCCGCCACAGCGGTTTTCTCGGGGTGTTCGAAATCCATCGGAATTCCCCAAACTCTGGTGGCCGCCTCACAGAAACGCATGACGTTTTCGGAATAAACATATTCCATCCATGCAGGCATGATTACCGCAAGACCGGCTCCGTGTGCGCAGTCGTAGAGACCGGAAAGTTCATGTTCCAGACCGTGGGAGTTCCAGTCCTGTTTCCGGCCGCTTCCGATAATGTCGTTGTGTGCAACGGTTCCTGCCCACATAATGTTTGCCCTGGCGCCGTAATCGGTCGGATTCTTTACCGCGACAGGGCCTTCCTTAATCATGGTAAGCAGAAGTGCCTCGCAGAGTCTGTCGGTGCATTCCACGTCCGTGGAAGTTGTAAAATAACGCTCGAAAATATGAGCCATAATATCCGTAATTCCGCAGGCCGTCTGATATGCGGGAAGCGTGTAGGTAAGCTCGGGATTGAGAATCGAAAATTTCGGACGATACAGATCCGAGGTAAGGCAGCGTTTTAACATGCCGTCTTCCTTCGTAATAACACTGCTTCCGCTGCCTTCGCTGCCGGCTGCCGCAATCGTAAGAACGGTACCGATGGGAATGGTTTTTGTCAGGGGAGATTTTTTCTCATACAAATCCCAGAAATCGCCGTCATAATAAAATCCGCCCGAAATCGCCTTGGAAGAATCGATGACGGAGCCGCCGCCGATTGCAAGAATAAAATCAACGCCCTCTGCCCGGCAAAGTGCAATCCCTTCTCTGACAAGAGTGTCTCTGGGATTAGGTTTTACACCGCCTAAGGTGACGTAAGAAATACCCTCGGCTTTCAAAGATGCCGCAACGCGGTCCAAAAGGCCTGATTTCTTTGCGGATTCTCCGCCGTAATGAATGAGTACTTTGCTTCCGCCCCATTTTTTAACCAGTCTTCCCGCTTCATTTTCCTTCTCTTTTCCGAAAACGAATTCCGTCGGTGAATAAAACTGAAACTGCTCCATAATAACCCCTCCGATCAAAAAAGAATGATGAGTTAATTATGAAGCAGTTTACGTCAAATTACTATTTTATTTTCTTCAAAAAATAGAATAAATCTCTCTTAGCTTTTGGCAAATTTAATGCGGCCACTGCCGGAATGTTTCGCATTATACAAAGCCTCGTCCGCGCTCTTGAAAATACGGTCCACGCTGTGTCCGTCCTCTCCGAATGCGGCACCGACACTGACAGTAATGGCCGGGACTCCGTCTATGGCATTTTGCATTTTATCGTTCATGATTTCGACTTTTCGTTCAATCAGTTCTTTTAAGGTTGAATTGCAGTGAACCATAATCACCGCAAATTCATCTCCGCCGATCCGGCATACATAGTCCTGTGAGCGGAAACTGTTGTAAATCACATCTGCGGTCTTAATAAGCACCTTATCGCCCATATCATGACCGTACATATCGTTAATCTGCTTGAACTTGTCAAGGTCAAGAATTAACAGCGTTGCGGATTCCATATCGACATTGCTTAACAAAAACTCATAACCGCGGCGGTTGTAAAGACCGGTCAGCTTATCGTGCGTTGCCTCATAATTTAACTTCTCTTTATTCACCACGTTGGTCTGATACATGAGATTGTACGTCTTTGCAAGGAACCGGACCTCGTAAGCTCCGGATAAGGGAATATCTTTCTCTTCCCGAATCCTTTCCACCGCTTTCTTGATCGGAACGATGATTAACTTAGCGGTCAGCAGCACAACCATAAGCGTGATAACGATTAAAAACCAGGTAAGGAAATGTTCGAACCAAACCTGTTTGCGGACACGATTCGTCATATCCTGCTGTTTGGCATTCATCTCATCCATCAGATCCTTTAAACAGGAATCAATATGTTTGGAAATGCTGTCCTTCTTGGCCATATAGTTTTCATCGAACATTAAGTCTTCGGCCATCCTGATTTTCGCTTCTTTCGAAAGCGCCAGATCGTTTTTCTTAATCTGGGCATTCTGAACCTGAACCGGGAACGATTCAAGATTGTAACCGTATCCGATTACGGCAAGCTTTGCCGCGTATAATTCGGTATTCATCAGTTCCATGGAATCATCCATGGCCTCCTGAAGGTTCTGATAAGCCATCGTTTTGCCGTTCTTCGAACGCAGTTCTTCCAATGCCTTGTCACGCCTTCTTTCGATGTATGCCTCGTTAAAATAGTTATCCAGATGCTGTCTGTCACCGGTAACGACGAAGACTTGCATTTCCTGTGTCAGGTAATCGGAAGCTTCCATCAGTTCGTTTGCGCTGTTTTGCAATTCAATCGTATTCTGTGTAATACGGTTGGATTCATTGTACATGTTTGTTGTCCGGCGCATCGCAAAGAAAAGCATGATTGACGCAATCAGTGCAAGAACAAACATCACGATATTGACCAGACGTATGGAAATTCCCTGTTCCTTATGAAACGATATCGATTTCATCCGACTCCCTCCAAACGCAGGAACCCCTGTAAAAACAGGGGTCCCTTCCGTATCTCTTTGGAGAAATCCCTCTCCAAAATATCATACTGAAATTAATTTATACAGGATATGCTCCGTTTTTGGTATCCGCAGCGGATAAATCGATTTTTTCCTGCTGTGCCATACGATACTTAAAGAACTCGGTAGCAACCTGAGGGAACAGTGCATAGGACAATACATCTTCGTCCTGCTGTTTCCACTCCTTCATCTCCGACTCGATTTTTTCAAGCTCGGGCTCGGTATGTCCTGTAGCTTCCGCACTTCTTGCGGTGGATCTGGGCTCGCCGGGAATTACCTTGTCGATAACAGCCTGATCCATGGGTTTAACGGTCTGACCGTAGTTACCGCGAAGCAGATCCTTGAACTCGCCGGTAGCCATCTTGTAACGCTCGCCCATAAGGACGTTGAAAATAGCCTGGGTTCCGACAATCTGTGAAGACGGGGTAACCAAAGGAGGCTCACCACAGTCTTTACGTACTCTGGGGATTTCCTCGAGTACATCGTTGTAACGGTCTTCCGCGTGCTGCTCTTTCAACTGGCTAACCATGTTGGAAAGCATACCGCCGGGTACCTGATAAAGCAATGTTTTGATGTTTACGCCAAGAACCTTGGTGTTCATAAGACCGTTTGCCAGGCACTCTTCTCTGTAAGGACGGAAGTAATCCGCAATCTGGGCAAGAATCTTCTGATCCAGACCGGAATCATAAGGTGTTCCCTTAAAGGTCTCAACCATAACTTCGGTAGCGGGCTGGGAAGTACCGAGTGCGAAAGGAGAAATCGCGCAGTCGATAACGTCTACACCGGCTTCTACCGCTTTGAGCTGGGTCATGGAAGCTACACCGGAAGTATAGTGGGTATGTAACTGGATGGGAAGTTTGGTATTCTCTTTCATCGCCTTGATTAATTCCGCAGCGGTGTAAGGAAGTAACAGACCTGCCATATCCTTGATGCAGATGGAATCCGCACCCATCTCTTCAATCTGTTTTGCGGTATTTGCCCAGTACTCTAAGGTATAAGCATCGCCTAGGGTGTAGGACAATGCAATCTGTGCATGTCCTCTGCCTTCCTGTGCCTTGATTTTGTTTGTTGCATCGACTGCAGCCTGAAGGTTACGAAGGTCGTTCAAGCAGTCAAAAATACGGATGATGTCGATACCGTTTGCAATGGACTTCTCTACGAAAGCGTATACAACGTCATCTGCGTAAGGACGGTATCCTAAAATATTCTGTCCGCGGAATAACATCTGCAGTTTGGTATTTTTAAATCCGTCTCTTAATTTACGAAGTCTTTCCCAGGGATCTTCCTTTAAGAAACGAAGGGAAGCATCGAAGGTTGCACCGCCCCAGCACTCTACGGAGTGATATCCGACTTTGTCCATGGTCTCAATGATGGGAAGCATGATTTCGGTCGGCATTCTGGTGGCGATTAAGGACTGATGAGCGTCACGAAGGACGGTCTCGGTTATTTTAATCGGCTTTTTCTCAATTGTATCTGCCATTTTTATTTCCTCCATACTGATATTCTAATAAGTTATTCAAGCAAAGCATGAAGCTTTAAACGATTCCGAAAATTGCCATGAATGTACCGGCCGCAACCGCGGTACCGATAACACCGGCAACGTTCGGTCCCATTGCATGCATCAAAAGGAAGTTTGTGGGATCCGCTTCCGCGCCGACTTTCTGAGAAACTCTGGCGGCCATGGGAACCGCGGATACTCCGGCCGAACCGATTAACGGATTTACCTTGCCCTTTGTGACGACGCACATGAGCTTTCCGAAAATAACACCTGCCGCCGTACCGAAGGCGAATGCTATCAGACCGAGAATTACGATACCGATGGTATTTAAGTTTAAGAATGCTTCTGCGGAAGTGGTTGCGCCAACGGAGGTACCAAGTAAAATAACGACGATGTACATAAGCGCATTGGATGCGGTTTCGGTAAGCTGCTTAACAACACCGGACTCACGGAACAGGTTACCTAACATAAGCATACCGATCAAAGGTGCCGTGGTGGGAAGGATTAAGCAAACTACGATGGTTACCACGATGGGGAAAAGAATTTTCTCAAGTTTGGAAACGGGACGAAGCTGTTCCATTTTGATTTTTCTTTCCTTCTCGGTGGTAAGAAGTTTCATAATGGGAGGCTGAATAATGGGAACCAGGGACATGTAGGAATAAGCAGCTACTGCGATGGGTCCGAGTAAAGCAGTCTGACCGAGTTTTCCGGCAAGGAAAATGGAGGTCGGTCCGTCCGCACCACCGATGATGGAGATGGCTGCGGCAGCCTTGTCGTTAAACTCGAAGAACGGAGTCTGATTTAACAGAATTGCTCCGAAGTATGCGGCATAGATACCGAACTGTGCGGATGCGCCAAGAAGGAAACTCTTGGGGTTCGCAATCAGGGGACCGAAGTC
>DLBG01000045.1 GCA_002494135.1 Lachnospiraceae bacterium UBA7027 | reverse complement strand
TTTCGAAACCGGTTCCGAAGCACGTTTTGCTTCCCCCGACTATGCTTCTTTCCTTGCCGCGCCGAAGCTTTACGAAGACGCCCTGGTCAGCCTTAAAGTTCTTTACGGGCTTGAGAGCAAGGTTCGTGAGGCGCTCGGGCGCAAAGTCTGGTTAAGCTCCGGAGCCTATATTACAATCGAAAATACCGAAGCCATGACCGTTATCGATGTCAATTCCGCAAAAAGCAGTGCAAAGCAATCGGAATCGGATCATTATTATACGGTAAACGCCGAAGCGGCGGATGAAATTGTCCGTCAGATTGTTCTTCGGAATCTGTCCGGAATCATCGTCGTCGATTTTATAAATATGAAAAGCAAAGACCTTCAAAACGACATTATTGACCGAATCAGAAACCACCCCTTAAACAGGGAGGAATCCCTGCATGTTTACGGGTTTACAAAGCTCGGTTTACTCGAGCTGACACGCAGGAAAACAGGGCATCCGTTGACCGAGATGCTTACTTTGTGACGAGTTTGTGTTTTTTGTAAGATTTGTCAAAAAATCACTTGAAAAAGGACACCTTTGTTGTTATTATATTCATATCCGTTAAGGATTATATATCGAGTCCAGAGCCGGCAAAGAATCTAAATCATTTAGATTTCTTGTTTTTTTCGCTCTTAAAGGCAAAATATGTAAACCAAAAGCGGCGTGTATATTGGGAATGAAAGGGAGGTTTACTTTAATGGCAAACGCTCAAGTATTTACTTGTAATTACGGCGGCAGCATTAAAAATAAGCTGTTAAAAAGCGGAGAGAAGCTCTTCTTAAAAATTGAGGATGGCAAAATTTCCGGAAAGGCATTTATCTGTAACGAAGAAGGTCGTAACGGATACATCGATAATTTCGATTATCCCATTAACGATGTAAGAGAAGTCTTCAAGGGCGAATATCAGGGCAACACCGCACTGATCATGAATACACGTCTTACGTCCCTGTACGGAACGAAGAAGGCTCAGACGATTTTCCCTTCCATGAAGGATATTGATATCGTCATTGAAAAGATCGGACAGATGAAAGAGTCTCACGGAGGCGGAGCAGCCAAAGAAGTACGTCAGGCAACGACCCAGAGTCAGCCGATCGCACGTCCCGCAGCTCCGGTAGCTCCTGCAGCAGCACCTTCCGCAGTAGCACCTGCGCCCGTTCCCAAGAGAATGGAAGCTCCTGCTCAGAACGTAGTCATCAAGCAGGAATCCCCTATGAGAGGTGAAGAACAGCCGAACATAGGAAGCGCAATCCTTACCAGAAATCCTCAGCTTCAGCAGCAACAGCAGCAGGCAGCTGTCGGATCCAGCAGAATGAATCACAATTCCGCACCGGCTCCCGCACCTGCACCGGCACCCGCTTCCGCAAAGGCAGCACCGGCACCGGCTCCTGCTCCGGAAGCTCCCGTATTAAAGGCTTCCAAGCCCGCTGCTCCTGCAAAGAAGGAGAAGGAAAAGGATCCCGAAGATTTCCAGAAGCGTATGGAAAAGCTTTACACGTTAAAGGAAATCGGAATGCTGACCGACAAGGAATTCGAGGACAAGAAGTTAGAACTTGTCAGTGAACTTTGCGGAATGACAGATTTCAACGAGAAGGTTCAGAAGCTTGTTGTATTAAAGGAATGCGGAATGCTTTCCGACAGCGAGTTCGAAACCAGAAAGATCGACATCATCCGCGAATGCTGCGATACCAATGTTTCTGATCTCGGACAGTACAAAGACAACATATCCAAACTTCCGTTCTTAAAACTCGGCGGAATGATTGACGAGGCGGAATTCCAGGAGAAGAAGAGAGAAATTATTTCCGAAGTTGATTTCAGAGATACCGATTCTCACGAACTTCTGGTTACCAAGTTGGAGCGTTGGCCGATTCTGAAGGAAGCAGAACTCCTTACCGAGGATGAATACAAAGCTAAGGTTCAGTCCTTAATCGACATCATCGATGTTTCCGAATACGACAGCATTCCTACACTGGAAGCTAAATTAAGCAAATGGCCTGCGCTTGTGGAAGCAAAACTGATTTCCGACGGAGAACTCCGCAGGAAACAGGCAAATGTAGTAGAGACCTTCGCAAATATTCCCTGGAAGAACGTTCCGGAATTCCAGGGTGTAGTCGAAAGACTTATGGCATTAAAGAGATGCAACTGGTTATCCGAGATGGATTTCCACACCAAGAAGGTCGAACTGCTTCGTAAGGTAGATCAGGTAGAAGATTACGTATCCAAGGTTGAACTTTACATCAGCCTTCCCAAGATTGGAATCATCTCCGAATCCGAATACGAGCAGAGAAAGCAAAAGTTCATTGAAGAAATCTTCGGCGAGTACAGCACCATGGATGAATTCCAGGTTAAGGCTAAGAAACTTATGGATCTGCAGAAGACCGGAATGCTTAGCGAAGACGAGTACAACAGCTACAAGATGAAGTTAATGAGCGAACTGTAAACCGTAAACATGATTTTATGAGGGGTGTTAAATCACCCCTCATTTTTTGTTTCATATAAAAACGCAAACCTCATCGAATAAATATTAATATTTTTCAGCTTTTTTATTATTTCACCCATAAATCCGATGTGTTGTTTCGTTTCATTAATGGAGGCGTTTACAACACAAAAAGGAGAACGTTTATGAAAAAAAGAGGAATTGTTTTCGGACTGATTATGATGCTTTTGATGGCAGGATGTACGAAAAATCCGGTAAATATTCCGGCAAATACCGCAACGGGCACTTCGGAAATTCCGAATACAAATTCGTCGAATTCAGAGGATCCTTCTTCAAATTTCTTGGAAGAAGGCGAGCAGATTGCGCAGGGCGCTGTTGTATTCAGCCATGCTTGCGGATATCTGGGTTCGGATTTTGTCCCGGATCAATATATACTTTATCTGATTTCAAACGAAGAAGAACTCGCATATGCAGAAATCTATCTCGGAATGGCGGTTCCCGAAAATGTTGAAGAAATAATCGGTTTTAACAATGGTCTGGCAGATGCTTTCCAGAAAATGAAGGAAGATTATCCGATTACGGATTATAATTATCTGCTGGAATATCTCGAATACTCTCAGGGTGGTCATTATCATCATGCAGACAGCGTCATTTACAAGGAAGATAAAATCTATTTTCATTATGACGTTGTAAAGGAACCGGAAGGAGAATTCGGTACGGATGTAATGGATGGCGATCTGATTATGGCTGCGGTTCCGAAAACCGTTTTCGAAGGAAAGAAGTTTGTCAATGTCGCCAGATACGGAATCCCGCTGGTTGCAGACGGCGAAACGATTGTAGCGGACAATGAAGTAAAAGAAGGCTATATTGCCATATTCGAAAACGGAAATCCGGATTTTGTAAAAGAAACCTTTGTTTATAAGACAGAGGACGGTTATAAATGCCTGCATTCTCATAGCGCATATATCCTTGGTGATGCTAAATGGGACAGACATATTGAATTTTACCGGATCACACCGGCAATAGAAGGCGTAATCGGGGCAGTACAGGAATTCGGATCCTATGATACCGTCAGATATCCCGGAGATGAAAAATATTATAAAGCGGATGATTTTACAAACAAAGTGTTCGAATAAAATCGACCAGGCAGATTAAGTATAACGGCGATACAGCCATGAAGATTTCTGTTGACAAGCGCTTGAATGTAATGCTATATTATATGAGTATGCCGCATGATGAGGTTTAAGCATCCATTTTCGGTTCACCACAGTCAGCGAGTTTTTGAAATAAGGAGGTGCCTTATGTACGCAATTATCGCAACCGGAGGAAAGCAGTATAAAGTTTCCGAAGGAGATATTATCAAAGTTGAGAAGCTTGCCGCAGAAGCAGGCGAAACCGTTACTTTTGATAATGTAATTGCTGTCAGCGACGATTCTTTAAAGGTTGGCGCTGATGTAGAGAAGTCTACCGTATCTGCTACCGTTATGGAACAGGGCAGAGGTAAGAAGGTTATTGTATACAAGTACAAGAGAAAAACCGGATACCACAAGAAAAACGGTCACAGACAAGCATACACTCAGGTTAAGATTGACAAGATCAACGCTTAATTTGGTATGATCAAGATTACATTTCAGACACGTAACAGTGAATACAAAGCCGTAATCAGCGAAGGACATGCCGAATATGCCGAAGCAGGCGAAGATATCGTATGTTCCGCTGTTTCGATTTTACTCATCAATACTGCAAACAGCATCGAATCCTTTACCGATTCTTTCTTAGGATCGGACTGCGATGACGGTGTGCTTACCCTGGTACTTAAAGATACCGTGGATGAAAAAGCAAAAGTATTAATGGATGCTCTGAAACTCGGGCTTGAAACCATTCGCAGCGAATACGGCGACGATTACTTACAGATTGACTATAAGGAGGTGTAAACCGATGTTAAATTTAAACCTTCAATTATTTGCACATAAGAAGGGTGTTGGTTCTACCAAGAACGGTAGAGATTCCGAATCCAAGAGATTAGGTGCAAAGAGAGCTGACGGACAGTTCGTAAAGGCAGGAAATATCATTTACAGACAGCGCGGCACCAAGATTCATCCCGGTGTAAACGTTGGCATCGGCGGAGACGATACATTATTTGCTACTGTTGACGGAGTTCTTCGTTTCGAAAGAAAAGGCCGCGATAAGAAGCAGGCAAGTGTTTATCCCGTTGAGAAATAAGTTTTAAGCGAAATTGTCAAAGCCTCAAACCGAACGTTTGGGGCTTTATTTTTTCATAATTCGGAGAGTTAATATGTTTGCTGACAGAGCAAAAATCTATGTGCGTAGCGGAAAAGGCGGAGACGGTCATGTTTCCTTCCGCCGTGAAAAATATGTGCCGGACGGCGGTCCCGACGGCGGTGACGGCGGAACCGGCGGAAGTGTGATTTTACAGGTCGATCCCGGAAAGAACACATTAACCGATTATCGTCACGTACGTAAATACTGTGCCGAAAACGGTGAAGACGGCGGAAAGAAGAATTGCCGGGGCAAAAACGGCGCAGATATTATTTTAAAAGTGCCGGAAGGCACCGTGGTCAAGGAATTCAATACCGGCAAGGTCATTGTCGATATGTCCGGTGATACAAAGGAATTTGTCCTTTTAAAAGGCGGACGAGGCGGTAACGGAAACCAGCATTATGCCACATCATCGATGCAGGCTCCGAAATACGCACAGCCCGGCCAGCCTGCAAAGGAACTGGATTTGTTTTTGGAATTAAAATTGATTGCGGATGTCGGACTGATCGGTTTTCCGAATGTCGGCAAATCCACTTTTCTTTCGCGAACCACGAATGCAAAGCCGGAAATTGCGAATTATCATTTTACGACCATCAATCCCCACCTTGGCGTTGTGGATTTAAAAAACGGTGAAGGCTTTGTAATGGCCGATATCCCCGGTCTGATTGAAGGCGCCAGCGAAGGCGCAGGCCTCGGACATCAGTTTTTACGTCACATTGAGCGTACCAAAATGCTGATTCATGTCGTTGACGCAGCATCCACGGAAGGCCGTGACCCGGTAGAAGATATCGAAACCATCAATGCGGAACTTCATAAATATAACGAATCTCTGGCCGCAAGACCGCAGGTCATCGCAGCGAACAAAACGGATGCCATACAGGCTCCGGAAGCGGTAGACATCGATGATAACGGCGAATTGATTTACGATAAGGACCATGTAGATCCGATTCAGCGGTTAAAAGACATCTACGAGCCGAAGGGAATCAAGGTTTTCCCGATCAGCGCAGTAAGCGGCGAAGGACTTGAAGAACTGTTGTATTACGTAGCCGGAGAACTTAAGAATATCGAAGCCGAGCCGATTATTTTCTCTCAGGAATTCGATCCCGAATACGAAATGATTACTTCCAACGAGCCTTACAGCGTAACTTACGACGAGGGCCGCAAAGAATATGTCATCGAAGGACCCCGAATCGAGAAAATGCTCGGTTATACGAACCTCGATTCCGAAAAAGGTTTTGCTTTCTTCCAGAAATTCTTAAAAGAGAACGGAATATTGGAAGAGCTGGAAGCACTCGGAATCAAAGAAGGCGACACCGTTCGCATGTACGGTTTTGCTTTTAATTATTATCCTTAAATAATAAAATTTTACCTATCAATCCGGAGAAAAAGAATGACACTGACAAGCAAACAGCGGGCCTTTTTACGGTCCCAATCCAACAATCTGGAAGCCTGTTTTCAGATCGGCAAATCATCCCTGACACCCGAGATGACAAATGCTGTTTTGGAGGCTTTTAACAACCGCGAACTGATTAAACTGTCGGTTTTAAAGAACTGCGCGGATGACCCGAGAGAACTCGGCGAAATCATTGCGGAGCGTACCAAATCGACTCTGGTTTGCACAATCGGAAAGAAAATCATCCTCTACAAACCTTTCAAGGAAGACCCCGTTATCGTTTTACCGAATTAATTCACGGTATCACTCTAAAGAGAAGGGAAGATTGCATGAAAATCGGCATTATGGGCGGCACGTTCGATCCCATTCACAACGGTCATTTATATATTGCAGAAAATGCTTTATCGGAATTTTCGCTGGACAAAGTCCTTTTTATTCCGACCGGAATCTCCTACATGAAAGAAGGGTTTTCCAAAGCCGAAGACCGCCTTGCAATGACCGAACTTGCAATAAGCGGCAGAAGGCACTTTGAAGTAAGCGATATTGAAACGAAACGCGGCGGAAATACCTATACGGCCGATACCATTCGTGAGTTAAAAGCTCAGTATCCGAAAGACAAATTCTATTTTATCATCGGAACGGACACTCTTTTCATGCTTGAGAAATGGAAAGATCCGGAATATATTTTCGAAAATGTAACCGTTATCGTTGCAGCAAGGCAGGACGAGCAAAGCGACAATCAGAAAAAGAAAGCAAAAGAGTATAAAGATCGTTACGGCGCGAAGATAAAATTCCTTTCCGCCAAAGAAATGCCCGTATCTTCCACGCGAATCCGTGCCGGATTTAAAATTCCCGACACAAACTATCGCACAGCACCCGATTGTCCCGAAAAAGTGGCAAAATATGCCGAAAAACATGCACTTTATAAGCTTCCGATGACGGAAGAGGAGATGCTTGAGCTTCTGAAAGAAGATTTAAAACCCAAACGGATTATCCATTCCTTCGGGGTACGCGATACCGCCGTGAAGCTTGCCGAAATACACGGATATGACGTAAACAAAGCGCGAATTGCCGGTCTTTTACATGACTGTGCCAAATACGAAAGCCTGGAAG
>DLBG01000054.1 GCA_002494135.1 Lachnospiraceae bacterium UBA7027 | reverse complement strand
TGCCTCTTCCTCCTGCAGCTTTTCGCCGCCGGTCGGCTCATCACCTTTCTTTACGTCCTCACCGTTCCTTGCATCCTCCCCGCTCCCGACAGGTCTGGAAACAGCCTGCTTTTTATGGCCTTCGGCTTCGGTTGAAAGCGGCTGTTCATTCGCTTCTTTGTCCGATGTTTCCAGATATTCTTCTTCTGCCGATTCCGCCGCTTCCAAAGCAGCTCCTTCGTATTTCATCGTATCCGTCAGACCCTGAATATTCACCATTTCCGCGCTTGTCGATAAATTCTTCGCTTTGTTGGCGGATAAAAACACCGGGAGCAGAATTAACGTAATCACCGCTGCTGCCGCAATTCCTCCTGCCCAGGGAAGAATTCTTACAATCACGGGTTTTTTCTTTTTATTTTTTCCGGCAGGTTTTGCGGTTTCCCCGGAAGCCTCTTTTACCTTAGCGGGTGCCTTCTCGGGAAGAGATTTTTCAATCCGGTCCCATAAATCGGGCACTTCTGATGCAACCATGCTCTTATATTCTTCTTCCAGCTTCTTACTCATAGCCGTACCTCCTAAGCTTCATAAGGGCGTTCTTGTAACGCCACGTCACGGTACCCAGTGGCACTTTCAAAACATCGGCTATTTCCTGAAAGGTCATATCGGAGAGAATTTTCATACTGACAACAATCCGCTCGTTCTCCTTAAGGGAATCAAGCGCCTCTTTGAGTCCGACATCGGAAATGACTTCTTCCTCAACCGAGGATTTGATGTCTTCCTCTTCCGGAATCTCTTCCGAGAGAATTTCTCTTTTGTTCTTTCTTAAAAAATCCAATGCCATGTTTCTGGCCACGGTTGCCAGATAAGCTTTGTGTCCCGTATCCTTCGGAACGTAGGAATCCGAAATCTCCCAAAGCTTAATGAAAAACTCGCTGGTGATGTCTTCCGCGTTTTCTTTGGAATTCACAATGCCGTATACAATTGTGTAGATGTATGACAGATATCCTTCATAAACCCTGCGAAGGCCGTCTTTGTCCCCGGACTTCATCCGGCTCATACATTCGTTGAATTCTTCCTGTGTCACGAAGAGTCCTTTCCGAGTCTTTCATGTAAGAAACGTTTATAAGCTGCTCTATTTATGGATTATTGGGCAATTTTCAAAAGATCTTTTAATTCTTCCACGGAAAAATCGTAGTCCGTGTTGCAGAATGCACAGTGCAGCTGAACACTTTTACCTTCCTCAATCATGGACTGAAGCTCCTCTTTTCCGATGCTGATTAAGGCTTTCTGCACTCTTTCCTTGCTGCAGTTGCAGTAAAATTTTGGTTCGATGGTATCCGTTATCACCGGATCCATTCCCTTTGCCAGAATTTCGATAAAATCCTCCGGTGTTTTTCCTTCGTCCAAAAGGCCGGTCACGGAAGAAATCTCTTTTAAATTCGCCTCCAGCCGGTCAATCACCTCGTCCTTAGCATCCGGCAAAAGCTGTACAATAAAGCCTCCCGCTCTTTTTACGGTATAGTCTCTGTCAACCAGAACGCCGAGACCGACACCGGAAGGCACCTGTTCGGAATTTGCAAAATAATAGGTGAGATCCTCTGCTATTTCGCCGCTTACAATGGGGGTTTGCCCGGCATACGGCTCCTTCAGTCCCATGTCTCTTATAATATCTAAATGCCCCGCGCCCACGGCTCCGGCCACATCCAGTTTCCCGACGGCATTTAAGGGAAGGTTCGTTTCGGGATTTCCGACGTAGCCCTTTACTCCGGCTTTGGAATCAGCCGTTACGGTAATTCCGCCAAGCGGCCCGTCTCCGCAGACCCGGATGGTTAAAAGATCATCCTCGCCTTTTAACATGCTTCCCATCATGACGGCCGCCGTCATGGTTCTTCCGAGTGCCGCCGTTGCAACCGGCGAGGTGTTATGCTTCGCTCTGGCTGTTTCGACAAGCATTTTCGTATCGGCGGCAAAAATTCGCACGGAAGCATCCGCCGCCGTCGCTCTTACAATTCGGTCCATTTATGATTTCCTTTTATCTTTTCCGTTTTCTTTTTCGGGAGTCTTTCCGACTTCCTGCGCAATCACGTAGATGCGCTCCGAATTTCTTCTTACTTCCCCGTAATCATCGGCATCCATGATTTTAAGTAAACGAAGCCCGGATTTTTTCACCATTTTTCGGATTTCGGGGATCCCGTAAGCCCGCTGATAGTGAACTTCCTCGCTCTTTTTATAGGCATTGCCCTCTTTCAGAAAAAGCGTCAGGGCATATTCGTTGATTTTTGATTCCTTGTCGTAATAATTTTCCCAAAGATAACTGCAATCATCCAGATTCTCCCCGAAAACCGATTCCCCCGCAACATCGCGGTAAAAATGAACGGTCTTTAAGTCAAAAATGAATATACCTTTCGGGTCCAGATAATTGTTCGCAAGTTTCAGGGTCTGAACGAATCCTTCGGAATCCGTCAGATAATTCATCGAATCACAGACACTGACGATGGCCCGCACCGTACCGTACAGTTCAAACTCCCGCATATCCTGATTCAGATACAGAATCCCTTCGGAATCCTTCCCTGCTGCCATTCCCAGCATTTCCGCAGAGGCATCGACACCGATCATGTCGTACCCTTTGTTTTTTAAACGTCTCGTCATCTCGCCGGTACCGCAGCCAAGATCCAGAACCAGTCCGTCTTTAATTCCGTGGCTTCTCAGGGTCGAAACCAGAAACTTCTCCCAGGTATCATAGGGCGTATCCTGCATTATCTCGGAATAAACTGTTGCAAAATCCTTGTAGACATCCATCCGGATCACCGTTTCCCCGTCCGTTTTGACGGTAAAATAAGTAAAAAGGAACACCTGCACAGCCTATAAGCTGTGCCTGTGCTCCGGATCATACGTTTAAAAGAAGGTAAATACCCCAGGCAGAAGATAGGTTAAAACCGACATGATGGTAATGGCCATTGTCAGACCGATCAACTCCGCTATAACGGCTTTTTTGATATCCATTTCAAGCAGAGCCGCGATTAAGGATCCCATCCATGCTCCCGTTCCCGGGAGGGGAATTCCCACGAAGAGAATCAGTGCCACGAACTCGCCGTTCTTAAATTTATCGCTCTTCTTCATTGCGCGCTTTTCAAAGAATTCGGCGATTTTACCAAGTCCTTTGAACTTCTTCATCCATTTGAAAATCTGTTTGATAAACAGAAGGATAAACGGAATCGGAATGATGTTTCCCAAAACGCAGAAAATTACCGACTGCCAGTACGGCAAATCCAGGATTCTCGCTACAATCATTCCTCCTCGAAGTTCCAAAAGCGGCACCATCGAAACCAGCATGACAGCCAGCTGGGGAGGAATATGTCCGCCCGTTACCTGGGCAAACCATTCGGCTACTTCTCTCATTGTTGCTCCTTATAAAAGTATTCCCGTTTCACACGAAGTTTATTATAACATACTTTCCTATATAAAAGCAAATACGGGAAATATGGGTAAAAACCCGTATTTCCCGTGTGTTTTAAAGAATCTTTGCCAATACATCGACAAGTCTTTGCATTTCCTCATCCGTTCCGATTGAAATCCGCAGATAATTGTCGATTCTCGGTTTTTTAAAATGTCTGACGATAATTCCCTCCGCCCTCAGAGCCTGCATGATTTCCTCCGCAGGTTTGTTCGGATGTGTGGCAAAAATGAAATTTGCCTTGCTGTCCGCAAACCTGAATCCCAGGGATTTCAGTTTCAGTTTCGTACTCTCTCTCGTGGCAATGACCTTTTCGAGATTGGCCCTGAAATATTCCTCATCCGCAATCGATTCCGTTGCAAGCATCAGCGACGGCTGATTCATGGTATAGGAGTTTACCGAGAATTTTACATCCTTCAGGTAATGAATCAGTTTTGCGCTTCCGAACGCCATTCCGATGCGAAGACCGGCTAAAGACCGCGATTTGGAGAATGTCTGTACAACTAAAAGGTTATCGTATTTATCAATCAACGGCAGGGCCGATTCGGCGCCGAAATCCACATAGGCTTCATCCACGATGACCACAACGTCTTTATGCTTTGAAAGAAATGCATCAATCCAGTCCCGGTCTTTGGCCACTCCGGTGGGAGCATTGGGATTGGCTATCACAATTCCGCCGTTTTCAATCTCATAGTCTTCCTCATGAATCTCGAAGTTTTCATCAAGAGGAATCTGTTTATAGGGGATCCGGTAAACGTCTGCCCAGACATCGTAAAATGAATAAGTGATATCCGGAAAAAGCACCGGTTTGTTCCCGTGAAAAAATGTCAGGAATGCCATGGAAAGCACATCGTCGGAACCGACACCCACAAAAAGGTTCTCTCTCGGAATTCCGTAGTATTTGCCCAGGCTTTCCTCAAGCTGATCACAGGTAGGCGAAGGATATTTGCGAAGCACATCCGTGTTACCGGCAAGAATCTCCAATGCCTTTCTCACGCCGGGTGCCGGCGGATACGGATTCTCGTTTGTATTTAATTTGATGATGTTGGCAATTCGCGGCTGTTCTCCCGGAACATAGGGAGTCACCTTTCGCACATTCTCTTCCCAGCTCATGAGTGTTTCTGCCCTTTCTTTGGTTTCATCCATACTCTGTAGATTTTATCGAATGACCCCTCATCTGTCAACTTTACCGGATATCGTCCAAGTCCAGTTCCATCCGCTCTTCAACGTGCATCGGATAGATTCGCCCGCCGTATGAAAACATAAGCGGCAGATACCTGTGAAGCTTTGTATAATACCCCGGCAGACAGATTCGGATTCTGCTGCTTTGAGCACTCTGCATGGCTTCCTTGCGAAGATGAAGACTGATACAGCCGTCCTCCTTACGAATCGGCAGTCTGGCCAGGAAACGGCACTTTCCCTTCTCGTTAATCCAGCTGATTTTCGCCGTTCCGAAAATCATCAAAAGGCCGTACAGCAAAAGACCCGCTCCGATTACGGAAGAAGTTGTGACGAAAGCCGTCTTTGCCGGTACGGGCAGTTCCATCCAAAATTCCCGCAGTTTTTCAAAAACCGCTCTGAAAGACACTGCGGGTTGTCCAGGCTTCGGCGCATCGCCGTCCGGTGTTACTTCGATGCCTGCACCCAATACCGCTGTCGGATATTCCTTTTCCCTGTCATCCGCTCCTGTTTCATCCCCGGTTCTTTCATCGTCCGGATTTTCGTTTTCCTCTCCAATGTTTTCTTCTCCGTTATTTTCGTTTCCCTCGTCATTCCCATCATCCCCGCCGGCTCCTTCAACCCGGAATTCCTCCTGCGGCAACTTTGGAATAACGGTTTCTTCGACAGTGGGAACTTCCGGTACGATATCCGCATTCTCCGAATCCTGCCACGAGTTGTCTGAAGGTTGCGCGGGTGCGGGCGGTTTCTGCTTTGAAACGGTCCTTGATTCCTTCACCTCGTTTCCCACAAGATCCCGGACTACGATTTCAAGGGATGTATCCCCGGTCAGAATATATACCGGATTATCGGTCCACGTTACTCCGCCGTCAAAAGAATACGGAAGCCTGTCCAGCCCGAACCCATCATCCTCTGCGATAATTTCCACCGTACATTCTCCTTCTGTCCACTCCTCCGGCGTTTGTACAATCTCCATGACCGGAGGTGCGGCATCAATATTCTCAATCTCAACATAGCGGCTTAAGGAAAAATATTCCCCGTCTTCTTCGTACGTTGCATAGAAGTTGTACCTTCCGTTCTTTTTTACGGTGATGCTGCTGGTTTTCTGCGGATATTCCTGCACATCCGGATCTTCCCCCAAGCCTTCTTCGTTCTTTCCCTCTTCGCTCTTTTCTTCTTCGTTCTTTCCCTCTTCACTCTTTTCTTCTTCGCTCTTTTCTTCTTCGCTCTTTTCTTCTTTGCTTTCTTCTTTTCCCTCTTCGTCCTCTTCTCCTTCCTGCGTCTTATCATTAACGGTCCCGCGCTCGTCTTCCCAACGCATGGAAGGCGTTGCGAGTTCCCCTTCGTAGGTCGCCTTCAGCACCACTTCCGCAGCCGGATCTTTCGTGGAAATATCAAAAACAATCTTCCCGACCTCTTTTCCTTCCTTTCCGCATACATATCCTCTGGATGTGTGCATGTGTCCCGTATTCAAAACAACCTCTTCATAATAAGGACATCCCGACGGAGTGTCCCCATACATGCTGTTGACACAGGCATAGCCCGTTTCATACCAGGTTCTGCCGCAGCTGCAGCGTCCTTCGAAAACATAATGTTCCACCATCCCCCCACAGTACGGACAGATACTGAATGTAGACCCGGTATGTCCGGCAAAGTCCGCATCCCGGTATTCGGTAATATCTCCTATACACGATTCACTGTGATGGTGAATCAGAACAATGTCTTTTTCTTCCCCCGCGTTCACCTGCACGGGTGCCATAAACAGAATGCTGCCGATTGCGAGAAGCACGCAAAAAAACAGCTTTCTGAACGCCAGTTTTTTCTTCATACGCATTCTTCCTTTCCGGATTATTAAATTGTACCGTTTGTTACAGTTTCGCCTTACGGCTGTTTCTTTACGTGGATATTCCGGTACGAATGTACCTTTGAAATTTCACGAATACCGACGTTCGTCAGCAGATGTGACGACATTTTTGTCAGTGTGAATATGACTATATCACATACTTTGTTTTTCGGGAATACCTTTTTTTATTTTTCAAAAAATTTTTTAAAACACAAAAAGGCGAAGGTCCGATTCGAACCTTCGCCGGTATTGTTTATTATTCGGTCACCGCAGGAGCTGCCTTTGTTTCGGTAATTTTCTTTGTCTTCTCACCGGTGCGGATTTCCACAATCGGGCCACCCTTTCCTTCAATGAAGTCACCGTTTAAGGTCACTCTTCCGATGTTCTCATCCTTCGGAATCTCGTACATGATGTCCAGCATGAATTCCTCGATTACCGCACGCAGAGCGCGTGCTCCGGTATCTCGTTCCATGGCTTTCTTTGCAATGGCATGCAGAGCCGAATCATCAAAAATCAGTTCCACTTCATCCAGTTCCAAAAGTTTCTGATACTGCTTTAAAATAGCATTCTTGGGTTCTTTGAGAATTGCCACAAGCATGTCTTCCGTAAGTTCTTCCAAAGGACAGATGACCGGGAGACGTCCCACAAATTCGGGAATCATACCGAACTGTTTGATATCCTCTACCGTAACCTTGTTTAAAATATTCTTTTCCTTGTCATACTTGTCCTTCAGCTCCCCGTTAAATCCGATGGAAGCCTGTTTGGAGAGACGGCTCTTGATGATTTCATCCAGTTCCGGAAAAGCACCGCCGCAGATAAACAGGATATTTCTCGTATTGATGGTGGTTAAGGGAACCATTGCATTCTTACTGGTGGCTCCCACGGGAACTTCGATATCCGCGCCTTCCAGCAATTTTAACATTCCCTGCTGCACGGATTCGCCGGAGACATCCCTGGAGTTCGTATTCTGCTTCTTGGCAAGTTTGTCAATCTCATCGACGAAAACGATACCCATTTCCGCCTTTTCCACATCATTGTCCGCTGCCATTAACAGTTTGCTCAAAACGCTTTCGATATCATCACCGATATATCCGGCCTCGGTAAGGGATGTGGCATCCGCAATGGCCAATGGCACATCCAGAAGTTTCGCCAATGTCTTAACCATATAGGTTTTTCCGCAACCGGTGGGACCGAGCATCAGAATATTCGACTTCTCAATCTCAATCTCGTCCATCGTCTGCGTGGCCACACGTTTATAGTGATTGTATACCGCTACGGAAATAATCTTCTTTGCGCGCTCCTGTCCGATGATGTATTCATCGAGGAGAGCTTTAATCTTGTGAGGTGCCGGCACCTTATTGATATCAATCAAAGGCGGATCGCCCTCTTTACGTTCTTTCTTGCGAATTCTGGTGCGCTCCAGATTCGGATTCTGTCCGCCGAAAATGCTTCCCAGATTCAGGAAAAGGGGCGTGGACTGTCCTTTCTTTTCTGACTTGTCCTCTTTACCGTCTTTGCCTTCATCCGGATGGTCCTTCTCGTTAGAAATCTCCGTCTTAGCCTCATCGCCTTGATCTGTGGGCTGCATCATGCCGCTGTACGGCATGCCCTGCATAAGTTTCGTCAAATCTCCGAGCTGTCCGTTATCGGACATTTCGCTGACCATGTCGAAGGATTTCTGCAGGCAGTCTTTGCAGATGCAGATATCCTTTCCCATTTTAATCATTTCGCCGGCCACGCTTTCGGTGCGACGGCAGACGGAACATACTTCTTCAAAATTATTATTGTTATCCATAAATCTCTTCTTTCTTTCGGATTAAAATACATCAGTTCTTCTTTGCTTCGAGAACTGCCTTGGTGCTGTAGGAAACGAATTTACCGTTCTCAAGACGCTTGTAGGTAATGGTTACTTCCGTTCCGGAAGGATAGGAAGCAAGACATCTTGCCAGTTCTTCCACGGAAATAATGGATTCTCCCTCAAATTCCGTGATGATATCGTTTGCCAGAATACCTGCAAGATCCGCGGGGCTTCCCTGTACTACACTTCTTACATAAACACCTACGGGAAGAGGAACGCCGTTCTGCGTGGTAAGTCCGCTCTTAACGGTAACACCGGAGATACCGAAGTAACTCTGCTGGTCCTCGGGCAGTTCTTCAAGTTCCTTACGGTCAATCAGCTGTTCGATAATCGGTCTTGCAACATTAATCGGAATGGCATATCCCATACCTTCAATCTGGGTACCGCCGAGTTTGTTGGAGTTGATACCGATCAGTTCTCCTCTCATGTTAAGAAGAGCGCCGCCGGAGTTACCGGGGTTAATTGCGGCATCCGTCTGGATAAAATGGCCGGTCTCCCCTTTTTCGGTGGTAACTTCTCTGTCAAGGGCGGAGATAACACCCGCCGTAACGGACTGTCCGTAACCGAGCGCATTACCGATGGCAACTGCCTGCTCTCCAACCACAATTTTCTCGGAATCACCGATTTTGGCAAGTTTAACGGCTTCTTTGGTAGACTGTCCAAGTGAATCCAAAGACACGGTTATAACCGCAAGGTCCGTGGAAACCTTCTTGCCCTTTACTTCCGCGCTGGCCGTGGAGTCGTCACAGAACTGAACGGAAATGCTCTTTGCGTCTTCAATTACATGATAGTTGGTGGCAATAAAAAGGCTGTCGTCGTTCATACCGACAATAACACCGGTTCCGCTGGCAGGAACTTCCTGAATGGTACCATAGTAATTGTATTCAACCGTTGTATTGACAATTACGATGGAAGGCATGCATTCCTCCGCCACTTCCGCAACCGTCATGTTTTCTTTTACGTTCGTTACCCCGAGTTCTTCCGTTGCATCGCCGGTAAGAGCGCCGCCTTCCCCGGAAATATCCGAAGGAATCTCGCTGGTGGGAAGCTCGGAAATGATTTCCGAGGAAACCGGTTCCACGCGGGGTGATACCAGATTCTTTCCAAAGATTTTCAGACTCAGCAGAATCACTGCCGCTGCCACAATACCGAATACAAGACCGCTTGCTGCGGAAATCAGGATACGAAGGCCGGCATTCGGTCCCTTCTTCTCTTTGACAGGCTTGGGCTGAGGTGCTGCTGCCTGCTGTGCGGGTGTGGGCGCCACCTGCTGCACGGGCGTCGGAGCTG
>DLBG01000144.1:1371-15441 GCA_002494135.1 Lachnospiraceae bacterium UBA7027 | reverse complement strand
CAGTGAATGATGTCCGGGCGGAAGTCCAGAAGAGGCATTGCGGATAAGGCTGCCTTGCAGAAGAAAATGAATTTCTCCATATCATCCAGAACATTTCCGGAATAAGGACGGAAACCTCCGAACATGGACTCGTTATCGATGAAATAGTAGGTAACACCGTCCACCTTGGCCTCTAAAATGCCGACATACTCACTTCTCCAGTTGAAATCCATATAGAAGGAAGTCTTGAAAACCATTTTATCCCGCCACTCCTGTGAAATACAGGTGTACTTGGGAATCATGACACGCACATCGAAATACTTTTTGTCCACGCATTTCGGTAACGATCCGACAACATCGGCCAGACCGCCTGTTTTAATAAACGGAACACTTTCCGATGCAACAAACAGGATATTCTTCATTTCTGCAACCCTCCGGTAAATGTATTTTCGTAAAAATACCTTAAAACATTATACCAAAACAACTCCGTTTTGAACAGGTTTTAACAATTATTTCACCGTTTTTGCAACTTCTTACAGATGCGGTCTGTTCACCTTGGGTGCAGGTTCTTCCTTCGGCCCCTTCGGAGCTTTTGTATTCCTGGGCAGCTTTCCGTTAATCTTGATTGCTTCCTTATACTTTCCGTTGAATGCCTTATTTACGTTGAGTTTACCGAGGGTAATGGTGTTTGCGCTCTTTCTGTACTTCTTTTCATTTTCAAGAATTTTATCATCATCCGGTGTGCGCAGTTCATTACCGTTGTTTATCTCTTTTCTGCCTTCATAAAGCATCTTTGCACCGTAAAAGCCATAGGATACAAACTTAAGGCTTTCCGGATCTTTATCGTAACGTTTTTTGTCGACACGTTCGTCAATGTTATTGATGATATTCTCTGCGCCTGAAGTGAAACCTCTTAATGTGTGGAGAACATGAAGCGAATCATGATTTAATTTCTTCTCGCTGAATCCTTTCTCGTCCACTGCCATATTCGCATACTGCATCATCTTAAAATTCAGCTGCGCCACTTTATTCTCCAGCAAATCCTTTTTCATTTTGGGGACAACGCCGGGGCGCGGCATATGCGCTGCTTCTTTCACCGTTTCAAACAGTTTCGTATAGGCTTCGGAATTCACCCTCCCGGGATCCTTCATGATACGATAAAGAGCGGACATGTTATTCCACCAGATTGAATATCTCGTTTCACCCTTTTCATTCTTCAAGTCAAAATCTTTTACCTCGGAAAGATCTTTCTGTCTTTCTTTGATAAAGGAATCCGCCGTCTTGGGGGTTCGAAGCGCATTTCTTAAATCTTCCGTACTAACTGCATCCAGATTATAAAGAAGGCGGATATTCTTTGCCTGTTTATCGATTTCCTTTTTGCTGAACGGCTCTCCGAATTGTTTCTTTAATGCCCATGCAGCAGTTACTTTCGCAAGATCCTCGATCATTTCTTCTCTCGTTCCGTTTTCAGCGGCACGACCGGTATGAAGTTTAATGTAAGTATCGTAATTCTTTGCGGATGTATCAATGAATTCGTCAAAAATCACATCCGGCTCATGTCCTCTGGTATGAATGGGGTTAAAATCATCTCCGTATATTGCGTGACCGGTTCCGGGAACTTTACCTATGGTAAGTTTTCCGATAATTGCATCCACTACTTTAACACGTTTTGCTTCCAAATCGGAGCGCTTGCGAGAAGGATCTTTGTGAAGCTGCTTCGTTTTATACTGTAAATAGGCCGCGCCGGCCTTCATAACCTTCTCTGCCTGTTCCTGGAACCATTTGTCAGATCCGCTCTTTTCCGCGGAATCATCCAGTTCCGCGAGTTTTTTAAGTTCTTCTTTAAATTTTTTAAATGCGTCGGAAGATTTAACAAGCGTCGGGTCTACATCGTTCAGCATTGCCAGCATTTCGGTTGCGGTTTCCGTAAGCAGTGCCTTTTCGTGTTCTGCCAGTTTTGCACTTACGCGCTCGTCAATCATATATTTTGTTCTGTCAAGAGTTTTGTCGTAATCCTTTAGTTCATTGGATTTTACGTCATCCAAAGCATTTTTGAGAACCTGTAATTTTTCCTTACGTTTCTCCTCATTAACGAGACCTCCGTTGGCCTCCTCCCAGGCGTCCTTCATTTTGTCATAAGCCGTAGAAAGCCTCTCGATACGTTCATTGAATTTGTTGTTTTCTTTCTGCCAATCTTCTATCTTTTTCTGATTCGGTTTCTCTTTTGCCTTCTCCGCCTCGATAGATGACTTATTTTTCTCAACAAGCGTTTTGCTTGATTGAATATTTTCGTCCAGATTGTCAAGCAAAACTGCATACGTACCAAGGGCATTTAAGTCGCTGACCGGCCACCCGTTTTTCATCGCCTCGATTTTTGCATCAATATCAATCATGGCCCAGTTAAATCCGCGTCCACGCTGTCCGGAGAGTTCGGAATAAGCATTATCAAAAAGTATCAGATTGGGATTATCCTTGATAAGCTTGTTATAATCTTCTTCCGAAAAGCGAAAATGATTGGCAATTCTGTTCCTCTGCTGTTTATATTCCTCGTAGAGTTCTCCGCGTGCGGTATCACCGGTCTCTAAGTGATTTCTTGTCAAATCAAAAATTCTTTTGCCTCCCGCCGTGGAATGAATGATTCCTGTCGAATCAATCTTCTCAAAAACTTCGGCATCGTTTGCATATCTGGGCAGGACCTGAAATTCGCCTTCATCCGATACCGTAAAAGCGCTGCCTGATGTTCTGAATTTCGCCGTCACGGCATGTGAGAACTGATACTGTTCGTCAGATAATTTATCCCGCGAAAAGGATCTTCCGGCTGCAAAATCATCAATATAGGATTTCATCATATAGCAATGATTCTGCTCCGACAAAGACTTAAAATTACCCTGTGCCAATCTTTTTTCAAGAAGCCTGGACAGTTCTTTCAGTCCTTCTTTATGCAGTTCGATTACTTTATCGCACTCGGGAGACTTAAATACGACATAATCCACTGCTCGCAGTTTCTCCCCGCTCACTCCCATAAGCGATATTGCTTCACCCAACTGTTCTTCATCTTCCTGAACCTTTCTGAGAAGGTCCGGATAATCAGCCAGAAGCTGGGGTGCAACATCTGTTTGATTATAAAGTGCACGAATCGTAGATATTTTTTTATAGATTGCCGTTCTCTCTTCGAGGCTTGCGGTATCTTTCAGCATGTCGCCGAAAAGCGCGGTTCCCGAAAACCACCAGGCCTGCTCAACATCATTTCTTGTAACTGTTCCTTTAGGCATATTTTTGTCCTCCGTTCTATAACCGGTAAGTATAATATTTCCAAACTACGGTTATAGTTTAACCGCTTAAGTCCAACACATGTCCAACAAAATCCGTTATTCCGTGAAAATAATAAAAAATATTTATTTCCTCATCTGTTTTTTGATTTCCTTCGCCTGCGCCCGAAGATCCTTTGCGTTCTTTTTTGCCGCCTCGGATGCCTGTGCTCCGCCGAGAAGCCTGGTCAGTTCCTCGATGGATTCGTACTCTTTTAATACTCTTACGTTTGTAGTGGTATGACCGTTTTCCTCTTTTTTGACTATCTCGTAATGAGAATCGTTCATTGCCGCTATCTGCGGAAGATGTGTGATACAGATTACCTGCAGATCACGTGCGAGCTGGCCCAACCGTTCGGACACTTTCCATGCGGTCTGTCCGGAGATTCCGGCATCAATCTCGTCGAAAATCAGTGTATGCACCAAATCTCCGACGCTTAATGTCTTAATGGCAAGCATGATTCTTGAAAGCTCGCCGCCGCTGGCAACTTCGTTTAAGGGTTTCAGGCTTTCGCCCTGATTGGTGGAAATATAGAATTTCACGAGATCCGTTCCGTTTGCGGTATAGTGGTCGTTCTGGGAAATTTCGACATGAAAATCGGCGTGGTTAAAATTAAGCTCCTTAAGCGCCGCCGCCATCTCTTCTTCAAACTCGATACTTTCCCTCAGACGAAGGTCGGTTAATCTCGAGCAGTCCTCTTTTAATGCACCTTCCGCCTTCTTTAACCGTGCGGCAAGGCTGTCACGGTACTGTTCGAAATCACAGAGTTTTTCATATTCTTCGCTCTTTTCGTCATAATATTTCCATACCTCTTCGACGGTCTTTCCGTATTTCATCATAAGAGAACAGATTTCATCGTAACGCTCTCTCGACTCTTTAAGCGTCTGTTCGTCGAAGTCTAAAGACTCCAGATAATCCTGCATTTCGCGGCTTACGGATTTGAGGATATCCTGGGCCTGGCTTAGGGAATCCTCAATTTCACCGATTCTTTCGGATACGCCGGATACCGCTCTTAATTCATAAAATGCATGCGATAACTGCCCGAGCGCCCCCTCGTCTTCCGAAAGGCAAAGGCTTGTTCTTCCGAGCGCGGACGCAATCTTTTCGCCGTTTTCGGCAAGACGCAGGTATTCTTTTAACTCTTCTTCCTCCCCGGACTTCAGATTCGCAGCCTTGATTTCGTTTAACTGATACGACAGAAGATCCATCTCTCTCTGCCGCTTATTTTCATCTGTTTCCAGGCCGTCGAGTTCACGCCTGATTTCGGCATATGCATCATAAGAAGCCGCTACGGCATCTTTTAAACCGCGGATAGAAGCATCGCAGTATCCGTCCAGTAAATCAATGTGTTTGGATTCTTTTAAGAGGTTCTGATAATCGTGCTGACCGTAGACATCTAAGAAAAGATCCGCCATGGCACGCAGGTCCGAGGAGTTTACGGTTACGTTGCAGATTTTACCCACGGAACGCTGATGCGTAATCTTGCGGCTGATGACAACCACGTCATCCTCGCACTCGATATCCAGTTCCTTAAGAAATTCGCGCTGTTTTTCATTGTCAATTGCAAAATGCAATTCCACAAAAGCACTTTCCTCACCCTGTCGGATGACATCCGATTTCGCTTTCGTGCCGAGCGCTAAAGAAATACTTCCGAGCAAAACAGATTTGCCGGCACCGGTCTCACCGGTTAGAATATTGAGTCCGTCAGTGAATTCCACCTCGACATCATCAATCAGTGCATAGTTTTTTACGTGTAAATAAAGTAACATTTTTCCTCCCTTTGACTGGGTCCCCGCTTAACCTTTTTTCTTTTTTAAAAAGTATTGTTTTTCGTCCAATCAACTTATAAAGAGGCATTTATAAATTCGTTAATCCTGTCTTTTAACGCCTGAGCGTCGGCCGGTGTTTTCGTTGCTGCCATGATGGTATCGTCACCTGCGATACTTCCAACGATTTCCGAAAAATGCATCGCGTCGAGTGCCGCCGCAACTGCCATGGCCATGCCGGATACCGTCTTTAAAACAAGCAGATTTCCTGCCGTTTCCATACTGATCAATCCGTCATGAAGCATGCGGACGTATTTGTCGGACATATGGCTTCCGGAGTTGGAAATATAGGCATATTTCTGCTTTCCGTTTGCACCGGGAACCTTGGAAAGGTTTAATTCCCTGATGTCTCTCGAGACCGTGGCCTGCGTTACGCCGAACCCTTCCTCCCGAAGGCGGTCCGCAAGTTCTTCCTGCGTCTCGATGTCATTATGCTGAATAATTTCTATGATTCGAAGCTGTCGTTTCTGTTTCATGTCTGGATTCCCTGAAATTCCCGCTTTTTTATTTTATTTCCTGCCATTTGGCTTTCTTTTCCGTCTGTTGCACGCCCTGTTTAGCTTTCCTTCAGTTTCCGGTGAAGGGTATCAAGGAAACTGACGCCGCCGAGACGAACCAGTCTTACGATTCTGTCCGCCTTCGAAACGCTGACCCTGTCTCCCGCGCTTAAGCGGACCGTAACGTTTCCGTCATAGTTTGCTTCCAGAATCTCGTCCCTTTCGTCTTCATGCGTCGCAAGCATTTCGATTTCCACATTGTCGGCAGCCTTTAAAACAATACTTCTGTTCATCAGCGTATGCGGACAGATCGGAGTAAACAAAAGCAGTTCCGCACCGGGATCCACAATCGGACCACCCGCGGATAAGTTGTATGCGGTGGAACCCGTCGGCGTGGACAGAATCATTCCGTCTGCGCTGTAATTCTTTAACAGATTGCCGTTGATGTAGATGTTAAAACTCATGATCTGCATTTTACCGCTTCTGGTAATGACAACATCATTCAGGGCGTAATTCTCGGTAATTTCACCTTTTTTGTTGTGAACAATACCCTTTAACATCATTCGCTCCTGAATGGTGAATTCGCCGTCCAAAACCCGTTTCAGAGCAAGTTCCACGTTTGAGGCTTCCACTTCGGCAAGATAGCCCAGATGCCCCATGTTGATTCCGAGAATCGGAATGTCATGTTCCGAAAGCTCGCTTGCAAACTGCATGATGGTACCGTCGCCTCCGAGAATGATGGCAAGTTCCACTCCTTCCGGAATCCATGCGCCGAGGATGCTGACCTTGCGGTCCACCCCGATCTGCGTCACGTCCACGTCCATGGAGGTAAGATAATCGCAGACTCTCTGCGTCGTCTTATTGTCGGTATCCTTAAACCGGTTCGTAATTACGAGAATTTTCTTCATCTATTCATTCCCCTTCTCAAGAGACTCATGAGATGCTGCCACAACCGCCTCGACGGTCTTTTTCAGTTCATCGTTAAGTTCCGCAACCTGTACTGCCGCGTCTTTGTCTTCAGTGTTTTCCCCGGAAATTTCTTCGGAAATCTCTCCGGTAATTTCCTCGGAAGCCTCTCCGGCCTTCTTTCTCAGGAAAAGTAAATATTCGATATTTCCTTCGGGCCCGCGAATCGGAGAATAATCCAGACCGAGAATTTCAAACCCGGTCGCAATCGCAAATGCCACGGTGCTTTCAATTACTTCCTTATGCACCTTCGGTTCACGTACAACGCCCTTTTTCCCGACCTTTTCCCGGGTCGTTTCAAACTGCGGCTTAATCAGACAGACCATCTCACCGCCGTCCTTAATCAGATTGTATGCGGGACCCAGAATCTTTGTAAGTGAGATGAACGATACGTCGCAGGATGCAAAATCAATTTCTTCCGGCACCTCGGTATGCGTCACATAGCGAAAATTCGTCTTTTCCATGCAGATTACACGCTCATCGTTTCGTAAAGACCACGCAAGCTGTCCGTGCCCCACATCGATGGCATAAACCTTTGCCGCACCGTTTTGCAGCATGCAGTCCGTAAATCCACCCGTGCTGGCTCCGATGTCCATGCATGTTTTTTCCTTAAGATCAATCGGAAATACCTGTAAAGCCTTCTCAAGTTTCAGTCCGCCGCGGCTTACATACTTCAGCGTCTCACCCCTGACTTCCACCTTTGCCGTCTCATCGTCAAATAGATCTCCGGCTTTGTCTTCTTTCTGTCCGTTGACATAGACAATGCCCGACATGATATAGGCTTTCGCCTTCTCTCGTGACGGCGCCAGCCCTTTTTCGGTTAATAATAAATCCAGTCTCTTTTTCATGGGCGTGCGCTTATTTCATCCATTCCAGAACTCTGTTTGTAATGCCCTTTGCATCCATGTTTAACTCCTCAAGCAGCTCGTCCACTTTGCCGTGTTCCACGAAGCAGTCGGGAATGGCAATGTTTAAAAGCTTCGCCCTGGTGCTTAAGGTATCAAAGTATTCTCTGACATTCTCTCCGTAACCGCCGGAAAGTACGTTTTCTTCCAGAGTCACCACATATTTATGCTTCTTGGCGGCCTTTGCCACCATTTCTTCATCAATCGGTTTTACGAATCTTGCATTTACCACGCTGACCTTATGGCCTTCGGCTTCAAGAAGTTCCTTCGCCTTAAGTGCAATCTTCACCATGGATCCGACCGCTATCAGACAGATTTCGGACTCTTCGTACAGCCACTCGGATTTACCGTATTCGATGGCGGGTCTCATTTCATAGAGACCTTCAAATGCCTGTCCTCTCGGATAACGCAGCGCAATCGGTCCGTCGTACTGCACGGCATAACGAAGCATATCCGCAAGTTCCCACTTGTTCTTCGGTGCCATCACCGTTAAGTTCGGAATCTCGGAAAGATACGATAAATCAAAAATACCCTGATGCGTTTCTCCGTCGGAACCGACCAATCCCGCACGGTCAATTGCAAATACCACCGGCAGTTTCTGAATGCAGACGTCATGAAGAATCTGATCGTAAGCTCTTTGCAGGAAGGAGGAATAAATGGCAACCACGGGTCTTAAACCGCTTGATGCAAGGCCTGCCGCAAAAGTTACGGCATGCTGTTCCGCAATTCCGACATCAAAGAAGCGGTCCGGATACATATTCCGGAACCTCTTAAGGCCGGTACCGTCAGGCATGGCGGCCGTAATGGCAACCACATTCGGATTGCTGTCTCCGAGTTTGCACATCACCGTTGAAAAAATATCCGTGTAATTCGGTGTCGTTCTTTTCTTTAACGGCAGTCCGGTTTCGATATCGAACGGTTCCGCACCGTGGAATCTTGCGGGATGTCTCTCCGCAGGCACATAACCGCGTCCCTTATGCGTTAAAACATGCACGAGCACGGGTGTTTTGCACCGTTTCGCCTCTCTTAACACCTTCTCCATGGCGGCAATATCATGTCCGTTTACGGGGCCTAAATAAGTCAGTCCCATATTTTCAAACATCATGCCGGGAAGGACTAACTGCTTGAAACCGCTTTTGACATTCTGGATGCGGTGAATCATGCTCTTGCCCCGCGGAACGGTTTTTAACTTGTTCTTCACATCTTCCTTTAATTCCAGATAGGCTTCCGTTGTACGGATTTTGTTCAGGTAGGAAGATACACCGCCCACATTCTCGGAAATGGACATATTGTTGTCGTTAAGCACAATGATAAACGGTGTCTGCGCTTTGGCTGCATTGTTGATTGCTTCATATGCCATACCGCCGGTTAAGGATCCGTCACCGATTACGGAAATCACGGTATTGTTCTTTCCCTGCAGCGTTCTTGCAACCGCCATTCCGAGGCCAGCGGAAATGGATGTCGAACTGTGTCCGGTATTGAAAGCGTCACAGTCGCTTTCCTTGGTTTTCGGGAAACCGGCCAGACCGTGGAATTTACGAAGGGTGTTGAATTCGCTCTTTCTGCCGGTTAAAATCTTATGGGTGTAGGACTGATGTCCGACGTCCCAGATTAACTTGTCATCCGGGAAATCCATGACGAGATGCAGAGCCATGGTAAGCTCCACGGCACCTAAATTCGCTGCCAGATGACCTCCCGTTTCCGAAATGGTTTCGATTAAAAATTCCCGGATTTCCTGCGCAAGTACATCCAGTCCTTCTCTCGGAATCTTCTTGATATCATTCGGTTTATTAATTCTTTCAAGATACATTAGTATTCCCTCGAAATCAGATAGTCTACCAGTTCGATCAGTTCACTCGGGCCGTCCTGCATGGATGCAAGCAGTCCCTCGGCTTCCTTGGACATACGTACCTGATCTTCTTTCGCTTCCTTTAATCCTTTGATGGTCACATAGGTTGCCTTATCGTTTTTGGCATCCGAACCGGTCTTTTTGCCGAGTTTTTTCTCGTTTCCGATGCAGTCAAGGATATCGTCCTGAATCTGGAACGAAATGCCGACAAGGTAGCCGACCTGCTCCATTCTGGCGATTTTTTCACGGCTTGCTCCGGCAAAAATCGCACCCATGACAAGCGGCGCCTGAATTAAGGCTGCCGTCTTTTTCTCATGAATGAACATCAGCTCTTCAAGTCCGGTATCTTCCTTATCCTCGCAAAGCGTATCCACCATCTGTCCTGCCAGCATGCCGTATGCTCCGGCCTTCTTCGCAAGCACGTTCATGGCTTCGAGTTTCTTGGTTTTCCAGATCGGATCGACTTCCTTCACGGTTGCCTCTACCATGGTTTCGAACGCAAGATTTAACATGGCGTCGCCCGCAAAAATCGCCGTGGTCTCGCCGAACACCTTATGGTTCGTAGCTTTTCCCCTGCGGTAATCATCGTTGTCCACGGCCGGAAGATCGTCGTGAATCAGCGAATAGGTATGAATCATTTCCATTGCGGCAAAGAACGGATCTAAAATCTCAATTTCGCTCTCATCGCCGCCCAAATGCTTGTAGCTTTCCTGCATCATCAGAGGACGGATTCTTTTTCCGCCTGCCTCAAAACTGTAATTCATCGACTCAAACAGCTTCTTCTGCAGTCCTTCTTCCTTCGGAAAATACGGAAGAATCAGCCGGTCCATCTCTTTTGTCAGCGCACTGACACGTTCTTCGTTCATCATTCAAAATCCTCCGTCTTCAAATCATCGGATAACTGCTGTACCTTTTTCTCCACCCGGTCAATACGGTCATTACAGTTTTTAATCAGTTTCATTCCTTCAGCATATTTTGCAAAGGCATCTTCGATTCCGATGTCGTCTTTTTCCATATCCGCAAGTAACGCGTCCAGTTTCTTAAAATCTTCTTCCAGCGTGGAATCCACGCCTTCATTTCCTGCTTTGTCACTCATGATTGATAATCCCCTCCACTCCTTTTTCCACCGATACGGTCTTTGCATATACCGCACCGTCTTTGAATAAGAGCCTGATGTCTTCTCCCGTCTTAAAATCGTCCACCGAAGTAAGACGTTTTCCGTCCGAATCCGACACATACGAATAACCGCTCTCAAGTCGGTCCAGTACGTTGACCCGTTTCATGCGTTCGATGTATAAAGCCATGCGGTTTCTTCGATCCGACAGTTTCTTCTGCATCAGGTTTTGCAGTCTTTCCTCAAGCCTTGCGCACTCCATGCGTTTGGCATCCGTCCGCTTCTGCGGGGATGCTGCCTGAATGCGTACCTGATAGGAATTTACCCTCATCTTGGCCATCTGCAGTTTCCGGTTCATAACCGATTTCAGTCTCTCTTCGTAAGATTCGATGGCATCGAGAATCGGCGCAATCTGCGGAACCGCAATTTCAGCCGCTGCGGAAGGCGTTGCCGCGCGAAGATCCGCCACGAAATCCGCAATGGTATAATCCGTTTCGTGACCGACTGCCGAAATCACCGGAACCGAACAGTTAAAAATCGCCTGCGCCACGATTTCTTCGTTAAAGCCCCACAAATCTTCCATAGAACCGCCTCCGCGGCCGACGATAATCACATCAACCCCGTAACGTTCCAGGGCATCGATTCCTTTTACGATGCTTCCCGCCGCTTCCGCGCCCTGCACGATGGCCGGATACAGAATCAGCTCGATATACGGATTTCTGCGTTTGGAAACCGATATGATGTCACGAACCGCAGCCCCCGTGGATGCCGTTACGATACCGATTCGTTTTGCATCCTTCGGAATCGGCCGTTTCACGCTTTCGTCAAACAGTCCTTCTTCCTTCAGACGGTTCTTCAGTTCTTCGAATTTCTTTGTTAAATCCCCTACGTCGCCCTTCTTCGCAGACTTGACGTAAAGCTGGTATTTTCCGTCTCTGACGTAGTTTTCGACGCTTCCGCGAAGTTCTACTTCCATGCCGTTTTCGAGCACAAAATCCAGATTTCTTTTGTAGGAGGCAAACATAACACAGGACAAAGCCGACGCTTCATCCTTCAGTGTAAAATAAATATGCCCCGAAGAATGATATTTGCAATTGCTGATTTCCCCGCGCACGGACACATCCGGCAGCAGATAGTCATTTCGGAACATATTAAGAATATAATTATTCAGTTGTTCTACGGTATAAACACTGGTCATTTCTTGGTTTTGGAACCTTTAACGACAATCCGGGCTTCCCCGGTTTCTTTCCAGGGTTTGGTTTTATCCTTTTTCTGAATCGCTTCCCTGTGCTTATCCTGCGTCTTTGCACACTTTGCCAAAACGCCGTTTACAAAGGAATAGGATTCTTCCGGGCCGTATTTCTTGGCAAGTTCCACTGCCTCGTTAATAGCTACGGATTCCGGAATATCATCATCGTAAACCATCTCGTAATAAGCAAGACGAAGAATGGCAAGCTCTGCCTTTCCCATACGGGACGTCTTCCAGTCAATGGAGTTTTCGTTTAAAACTTCATCGATTTCTTCAATGTGCTCTGTTATTTTTTCAAACTTTGCTTCGACATATTCCTCTTCGTCGGGTTCCAAAGCAAACTCCTCGAAGGATTTCATGCGTTCGTTTAAATAAGGGTAATCTTCCTTATCGTTGAACTCCACCTGAAACAAAAGTCTGAAAATCTGCTCTCTGCAAATTTTTCTTCTCATGATTTCCCACTACCGATCGATTTATTTCGCACCGCCGGGAAGGACAACACTGGCAATATGAATGTTTACATCCATAACTTCAAGACCCATCATGGTTTCGATGGCTTCCTTTACCTTGTCCTGTACCTTACGGCTGGTTTCGGGAACATTGTAACCGTAGTCAATGCCGAGGGACATATCCACGTATACTTTCTTTCCCTTAATCTCCACCTTAACGCCCTTGGGAGCTTTGCGAAGTCCCATGCGGCCGATAATTTCCGCGGTAAGATTCTCTGCCACGGAGATGACTCCGTCCACTTCTGCCGCCGCTAATGCCGCAATGCAGGGTACCACGTCATCCGCAACTTTAACGGAACCGATTTTTTCCATTTCTTTGTTCGCCATAATACATGCCTCCCCTTTGTAACATTTCATATATTTTACCACATTTATGCATTCTTTGCATAAAATATTTCAAATCCTTTTACTTAATCAGGAACGTTAACGTAAACATGTCCGGATTCTCGCCGTAGGAGATGCTTTCCGTGCCCTCCGACATGTAATCGAAAATCTTCTGTTCCTCGAGCAGATAGTCCTTCATTTCCTGGAAAACCGCATCGGAAGAACATTTGATGGTCACGTGCTGTTCGCCCTTTTTAAAGGCTTCCTTAAAGACAGCGGAAAGAACGCTCGGATTGATTCTGTCAAAATACAGCCCTTCTCTTACGTAATAATTGTCCGCGATTTCCACGCATCTCGGAATCGGCACCACATTGTCGATGATGTGGCTCTTTGCCAGTTCATCGGAAGTGATGTTTAAATAGTCGTAATTCATACCCTGGGTAAATACGGAATCAGCGGCTCCGTAAGAGGAATCCCCCCAGGTAACATCCACAAAATAATAGGCATTGTGAATATGCACCATGTTCCATGCATGCGGTTCTCCGCCGGTCGCAAGGCCTTCCACGACGGTGGATTTGACATTGAGCTGTCTTAAAAGATACTGCATGGATTTCGCATATCCCAGACAAACCGACTGGTTGTACAGCATTACGGAGCAGATATTCTGATTTTCCTTGGAATCAAGAACATATTCGGTATGGTCAATCAGATATTCGTAGGTATATTTTACCTTGTCATAATCCGACGCATCTTTGCGGATTCCGGAAAGGAATTGCTTTGTATATGCGTCAATCTGGCGTTTTGCGGCCACTTCTTCATGCTCGGTCATCGTATATTTCGCGGTGTAAACGATTTTAACCGGCGTATTGTTTGCGGAATGCAAAACACAGGTATATCCGGAAACCGTGTAGATTTCGGGATGATCGTTCATGACGCAGCGGTAAGCATAATCGAGTTCTTTCTGCTCCCTGGTGCATAAAGGCACCTCCGATAAACGCTCGGTCGTTGCATACAGAATTTCAGCATAAAGCTGGTGGAGGCTTTCCTCCATCGTTTCATAACAGTAAAATCCCGCATTCTCCGCACACAGTTCCGTAATCTTTTCTTTGGTTAATCCGTACTCTTCTCTTGTTTTAATGTCCTTTTCGGTCAGTACGGAAGCATGGAAAAATTCCGTGTCGGAGTATTCCGAAACGGATTTGCCGCTTTCGCCGGATTCGTCGTTTACGTAGGATGTATCCACGTCCACCAAAAAGACGCCTGCCGGGTTGCCGGTATCTTCCCCGGTTTTCCTCTGCTCGGCAATCTTCTTTTTGTCCACCTTAAACGTTGCCTTCAGCGTTTCGAAGGAGAATACGCTCTCCCCGATATCGTTCTTGGTTTCAAAAATATTGGTGGCAATTACGATTCCGGCCATTGTGATGATGAATACCGCCATAATGACGATGAGGTATTTCTTCATCTTCGAACCATTCTTTCTGTATCTTTGCCGTTTATGACGCTATTCGCGTCCGAACTCGGACAGTTTCAGTCCTTCGTTTCG
>DLBG01000144.1:0-1265 GCA_002494135.1 Lachnospiraceae bacterium UBA7027 | reverse complement strand
CCCTTCATGTCCTTTACCTTCTTCATGTCGGAAGTTCCGACGATTCTGGCCACATCAACTTCATCCTTGTTCTCAATCCAGCGGATATGCTCGTAAGGAAGGGGTTCCATTTTTATTTCGACGTTATATTCGTTCTCCAGACGGTATTTTAAAACTTCAAACTGCAGAACGCCGACCACGCCGACAATGATTTCTTCCATGCCGGTGTTGAATTCCTGGAAGACCTGAATGGCACCTTCCTGCGCAATCTGGGTAATGCCCTTCATGAACTGCTTTCTCTTCATGGTATCCATCTGTTTTACCCTTGCAAAATGTTCGGGTGCAAACGTCGGAATGCCTTCAAACATAAACTTATTCTTCGGTGCACAAAGCGTGTCGCCGATGGAGAAAATACCCGGATCGAAGACACCGATAATATCTCCCGCATATGCTTCGCTTAAAATTTTACGATCATCCGCCATAATCTGCTGCGGCTGGGAGAGGCGCATGACCTTGTCCCCCTGCACATGACGGACTTCCTTCGTTGCATCGAATTTGCCGGAGCAGATTCGCATAAACGCAACACGGTCTCTGTGTGCCTTATTCATATTCGCCTGAATCTTAAACACAAAAGCGGAGAATTCATCATCCGTCGGATTGATTTCCCCGATATCCGCTTTTCTGGGAAGCGGTGTCGTTGCCATTTTTAAAAAGTTCTGCAGGAAAATCTCCACACCGAAGTTGGTAAGCGCAGAGCCGAAAAATACGGGAGTCAGTTTCCCTGCGCGGACCTGCTCCAAATCAAATTCCGCACCTGCACCGTCTAAAAGTTCCAGTTCGCCGATTAATTTCTCATAGGCTTCTTCTCCGATGGACGCCTGCAGCGCGGCCTCATTGTCTACGGAAATTCTCTCCGCATGGCCTTCCTTCGTACCCTTCTCGGTATCGGAATAAAGAATGACTTCTTTCGATTCTCTTTCATATACGCCGCGAAAAGCCTTGCCGCTTCCCAAAGGCCAGTTCATGGGACAGGTTTCGATGCCGAGTTCCTTCTCGATTTCATCCAGAAGTTCAAACGTATCGTTGGCATCGCGGTCCAGCTTATTAATAAAAGTGAAAATCGGAATGCCGCGCATACCGCAGACTTTAAAGAGTTTTCTGGTCTGTGCCTCGACACCCTTGGATGCATCGATGACCATGACCGCGGAATCCGCCGCCATCAGGGTCCGGTAGGTATCTTCCGAGAAATCCTGGTGTCCCGGGGTATCCAGAATATTGATGCAGTA
>DLBG01000073.1 GCA_002494135.1 Lachnospiraceae bacterium UBA7027 | reverse complement strand
GTCTCGGATACGCAACGGATTGCGTAAGGGAATTCTTCCTCGGAAGGAAGAACCGGAAGCAGAGCTCTTTCCGCAAGTGCTCCGTGACCGATCTCACGACGTCCGGGTCCGCGGCTTACCTTGGTCTCGCCTACGGAGTAAGCGGGGAAGTTATAATGATGCATGTATCTCTTAGCCTTCTCGTTATCGTCAAGGCCGTCGATTTTCTGCATTTCGGATAAAGGTGCAAGGGTGCAGACATCACAGATCTGGGTCTGTCCACGGGTAAACATGGAAGATCCGTGTACTCTGGGGATGATGTCGACTTCTGCGGCAAGAGGTCTGATCTGGGTAATCTCTCTGCCGTCCGGACGCTTGTGATCTTTTAAGATCATCTTACGTACGGTTTTCTTCTCATACTGATAAATAGCCTCGCCGAGGATTGCAAGCCACTCTTCGTTGTCTGCAAATGCCTCTTCAAGCTTAGCGGTAATCTCACGGATGTTCTCTTCTCTCTTCTGCTTCTCATCGGTGAAGACAGCAACTTCCATCTCTTCGGGAGTTACGATTGCCTTCATGGCATCAAAGAGTTCCTGAGGGATTGCGCAGCTTTCATACTCATGTTTGGGCTTGCCAACCTCTTCTACAATCTTGTTGATCCATGCGATGATGGTCTGGTTTACTTCATGAGCCTTGTAAATTGCCTCAATCATCTTGGCTTCGGGAACTTCCTTTGCACCTGCTTCGATCATGATTACCTTCTCGGAAGTGGATGCTACGGTAAGCTGCATGTCGCCGCTCTTCCACTGCTCCTGATTGGGGTTGATGATGAATTCACCGTTAATCAAACCAACCTGGGTGGTTGCGCAGGGACCGCAGAAAGGAATATCGGAAATGGATGTTGCGATTGCGGAACCGAGCATTGCAACAAGCTCGGGGCGGCATTCGGGATCCACGCTCATTACGAGGTTGTTTAAGGTTACATCGTTACGATAATCCTTGGGGAAAAGCGGACGCATCGGACGGTCGATGACACGGCTCGTCAGAATTGCGTTTTCGGAAGCCTTTCCTTCTCTTTTGTTAAATCCGCCGGGGATTTTACCTACGGAATAGAGTTTCTCTTCATACTCTACGGAAAGAGGGAAGAAATCGATTCCGTCTCTGGGTTTCTCGGATGCGGTAGCGGTGGAAAGCACCGTCGTATCGCCGTAGTGCATAAATGCTGCACCGTTCGCCTGTGCGGCTACTCTTCCGATATCTACGGATAAAGTACGTCCGGCAAGTTCCAAACTGAATGTCTTGTACATTGAACATTCCTCCTTTTCTTGAAAATTGTTTATTCTCAAGCGGTCCTTAGCCGAAACTACTGCAGGGGATGCAAAGTCTTTTCGATTCTGCCCGGTGACAGATATCATTTGTATTCTCTGCAGTGGTCTCGGGCTTATATCCGTTGCCGAAAACAGCAACGACCGGGCCGCTTTAGTTACCTGTTTTGATGTTTCGCCGTAACGGCGTATAAAAAGCAAATAAGGCGGACCTTTTTGGCGTCCGCCTTTTGTTTACGCTTTTTACTTTCTGAGGCCTAACTTCTCGATTAATGCACGATATCTTTCGATATCAACATTCTTTAAGTAGTCAAGTAAGCCACGTCTCTGACCTACCAGCTTAAGAAGACCGCGGTTGGAATGGAAATCCTTGGGATTCTCCTTCATGTGTTCGGTAATCTCCTTAATTCTTGCGGTAAGGATTGCAATCTGTACCTCGGGTGAACCGGTATCACCTTCGGAACGAGCATACTCGGCAATAATAGCCTGCTTCTTTTCTTTGGAAATCATTTCTTTGTCCTCCTTGTGGAAACTGTTTATTTCAGGCTTTCACAAAGCAATCGGCTGGAGTTTCCGTATCACCGTGCAAAAGTCTCGCATACGAAGGATATTTTACCACTTTCTGTGGTATATGTAAACCATTATTTTGGAATTTTTCGGTCTTACTGGTTGTTCTTCATGGTTGCGAACGCAATATTGGTTGCATGGTCGCAGACACGTTCAAGACCCGTGATTAAATCGGTGAAAATAATACCGGCTTCGGGAGTACACTCTCCCTTTGTAATACGGTCGATATGGGAATCCTGGAAATCGATTTCCATCTGATCCACCATACTCTCCAAAGCTTCGATTCTGTCAATGTTCTTATCATCCTTGCTGATAAAGGTTTCGATGCAAAGATGCATATTTTCGTTGACCGCGTCTACCATCTGTGTCAGTTCGGATACGGCCGCCTTGGAAAATTTTATGTCTTTTTCTTTCTTCTTTCTCGCTGCTTCCGCAATGTTGGTCGCATGGTCACCGATACGCTCGATATCGTTTACCACATGGAAGAGACCGCCGATATTCCGAAGGTCTTCGATCGGGACCGTCATCTGCGTTAAGCGGACAAGATAAGCGGAAATTTCATGACTTAGGTAATCAATATTTTTCTCGACATCAAATACTTCGTTGATGGTATCCTCGTCGAGTGTCATCAGTGCGTTGATGGAACGGTTTAAGTTATCGGATGCAAGGGATGCCATACGTTCGATTTCGTTCTGTGCGGAAACCACTGCGGTGGCCGGATTGAAAACAGCCTTGCTTCCGATGAACTGAAGTTTGAAACTGTCTCCGTATGCAACCTTTTCCTTCTCGTCGCCGGGAACCACAAGGTAGGTAGCCTTAACCAGCAGGGATGAGAAAGGAAGTAAAACCGCAACCTGGAAAATTTTAAACAGCGTATGGGAGTTTGCAATGTAGTTTCCTGCCTGACCCTTCGAAATAATGTTGAAAAGAAGGTTCTGAATCCATCCTCCGAAGAAGGTAAGCAGTATAAACATAATAATGGAGCCTACCAGATTAAACAGGAAATGAATCATTGCCGCACGCTTTGCGTCCTTTTTACCGGAAAGCGAGGTAAGTAACGCCGTCATGCAGGCACCGAGGTTACATCCGAGAATAATGAAAAGGCAGATTAAGAGATTTTCATCGAACATTCCCTTACTTGCCAAAACTACGATGATACTGACGGTAACGGAAGAACTCTGAATCAGAGCCGTTACGGCCCAGCCGATTAATAAAGCGATGAAAGGATTGGAAAGAGATGCGAACAGATGCTGTACTTCCACGCTCTCTTTTAACGGATTCACCGCATTTCCCATTAAGGAAATACCGAGGAACAAAACACCGAAGCCGACGATGATTTCGCCGAAATGGTTGACTTTTTCCTTTTTGACAAACATATACATAATGACACCGACTGCAAGGAAAATCGGTGCATAACGTTCCAAATCGAAAGATACTAACTGGGAAGTGATTGTGGTACCGATGTTGGCACCCATGATAACGCCTACGGCCTGATACAGATTCATAAGGCCGGAATCTACGAAGCTGACCACCATGGAGGTACAGGCGGATGAAGACTGTACCAGCGCGGTAAATACCGCACCGACGATCAGACCCAGGAATTTGTTGGAGGTGAATTTTTCCAGAATCGGACGAAGCTTTGCGCCTGCAGTTTTCTCAATCGCATCGCTCATGGTTTTCATACCGAACAAGAAGAGCCCGAGCCCTCCTAAAAGTTCCAGTATTATGGTAAAAACCTGTGTTCCAGTCATCTCAATCTCCTTACACTACATCTTCCATTTTAGAGGATGGAATCGCAATATTTCAAGGATGAATTGTTTTTTCTCTCTTTTTCGTTATTTCCTACACATTTAGGGATGGATGAGAGTGTTTTTTGTGATTTTTGCCGATTGAAAAAAAGGCGGCGGTTTACTCAGATTCGCATCTTCCGTTCGGCAGCTTAATGCCGAAATATTCCGCGCAGGAAATCCTGTCTTTCCGAAGCTGTCCGACAAGCGCATCAAGGCTTTCGAATTTTACTTCCGGCCTGTGATAATGACAGAGACTGACTTTACAGCTTTCCCCGTAAAGATTTCCGGGATTTCCGAAAAGGAAGGACTCTAAATTCAATCCCTTTTTTTCTTCCACGCTCGGACGGATGCCGATGTTGGTCATTGCATAATACTTCTTTCCCGCCACCTCAGCCACGGTAAAATATACGCCCTTCGGAGGCAGGAGTTTCTTTTTTTCGGGATAAAAATTCACGGTCGGGATTCCGTACGTACGGCCCAGGTGTTTTCCTTCTTCGATAATTCCGCAGAAGGTATACCGGCTGCCCAGAAACGCCGCGGCATCCTCCATCTGTCCTTCCGTTACGAATTTCCTGATGGCCGTGGAGGAAACTTCCCTGCCGTCAATGGTAAGTTTCTTTAAAATATGGCACTTCACCATGCCTTTTGATTCGGCATCTTTTAAAAATTCTGCATTTCCGCGTCCTTTGTAACCGAAGGAGACATCCTCTCCCGCCACGATTTCCTTTACACGAAGTTCCCGGATCAGGATGTCCGAAAGGAATTCCTCCGGACCGGTTTTCGCAAGGTCGCTGCCGAACGAAAGGATGAGATGATAATCGATGTCAAACTTTGCAAGGTGTTCTTCCGTCTCGGAAGCACTTAAAAGCTCCGTATCTTCCACGCGCCCGAAAAAGACGTCGGGACTGGGATGAAAGGACAAAAGAATCGTCGTAAGACCTTTTTTCTTAAGCTCCGACAGCTTCTTTAAAATGACCTCGTGCCCCAAATGCAGCCCGTCGAATTTTCCGATGGC
>DLBG01000094.1 GCA_002494135.1 Lachnospiraceae bacterium UBA7027 | reverse complement strand
ATCACCTTCCAGAACTTCTTCAACAAGTTTGAAAAGAAGGCCGGCATGACCGGTACCGCACTTACCGAAGAGAAGGAATTCCGTGAAATCTACGGAATGGACGTTATCGAGATTCCCACCAACCGTCCGGTTATTCGTGTGGATCATCCCGATGCGGTATATAAAACCAAGGCAGGCAAACTGCATGCCATCTGCGATGCCGTGGAATATGCACATGAGAAGGGCCAGCCCGTACTGGTAGGTACCATTACCATCGAAGCATCCGAAGAACTGAGCCGTTTGCTTACCAAGCGCGGAATTCATCATAAAGTTTTGAATGCAAAGTTCCACGAAATGGAAGCGGAAATCGTTGCGGACGCAGGTCAGCACGGTGCGGTAACCATTGCGACCAACATGGCCGGCCGTGGTACCGATATTAAGCTGGACGATGCCGCAAAGGCAGCAGGCGGACTTTTGATTATCGGTACGGAACGTCATGAATCAAGACGTATCGATAACCAGCTGCGTGGTCGTTCCGGTCGTCAGGGAGACCCCGGTGAATCCAAATTCTATATCTCACTGGAAGACGATCTGATGCGTCTGTTCGGTTCCGAGAGAATGATGACGGTATTCAATTCCCTCGGCGTTTCCGAAGATCAGGAAATCCAGCATAAGCTTCTTTCCAACGCGATCGAAACCGCACAGAAGAAGATTGAAAACAATAACTTCAGCGTTCGTAAGAACCTGCTTGATTTTGACCAGGTAATGAACGATCAGAGAGAAATCATTTACGCAGAGAGACTCCGCGTTCTTAACGGCGAGAGCATGCGTGATGTGGTTTACAAGATGATTACGGATATCGTTGAAAATGCCGTAAATACCTGCATCGGAGAGGAAGGCTCTTTCGAAAACTGGGATCTTACGGAACTTAACAACCTCCTTCTTCCCATCATTCCGCTGGAAACCATTACCCCGGAACGAATCGAGAAAAAGAAAAAGACCGGCCTGATTCAGCAGCTGAAGGAAGAAGCCGTAAAGCTTTACGAAGAGAAGGAAGCACAGTTTGCACAGCCCGAGCAGATTCGTGAAGTGGAGCGTGTGGTTCTGCTTCGTGCGATTGACGGCAAGTGGATGAACCATATCGACGATATGGATCAGTTAAAACAGGGTATCGGCATGGTTGCTTACGGTCAGAAGGACCCTGTTGTCGAATATAAAATGGCCGGTTACGATATGTTCGATGCCATGACGGAGAGCATCCGTGAGGATACCGTTCGCATGCTGATGCATATCAAGGTAGAGCAGAAAATTGAACGTGAACAGGTTGCAAAGGTAACCGGTACAAATAAGGACGATTCCGTGCAGAAGGGACCGAAGAAGAGGGAAGCGGAGAAAATCTATCCCAACGATCCCTGCCCCTGCGGAAGCGGAAAGAAATATAAAAACTGCTGCGGAAGACAGTAAATTATGATTGAACTTGATGCGATAAAAACCGAATTACTGACCTATGTGGCTCCCCTTGCGGAAGTCAGGGATTCCCTTGATTTAACAAACAAAGAGGAAAGAGCCAAGGAACTTGAGCGTGAGATGCAGGAGCCGACGTTCTGGGACAATCCGGAAAAGGCCAATGCAAAAACGAGAGAACTGAAATCCTTAAAGGACGATATTGAAATCTGCAATCATCTGACGACGCAGATTAACGATATTCAGGATCTGATTGAAATGGCAAACGAGGAAAATGATACTTCCATGGTGGAAGACATCACGAACGAGTTTGAGAGTTTCAAAGAGGAATTCGAGAAAATCCGTATTTCCACGCTGCTGAACGAGGAATATGACAAGAATAATGCCATCCTTCGCCTCAATGCGGGCGCGGGCGGCACGGAAAGCTGCGACTGGTGCAGCATGCTGTATCGTATGTATACGAGATGGGCGGAGCGCCGGGGATTTTCCGTTGAAGTTCTGGATTTTTTAGACGGTGACGAAGCCGGAATCAAATCCGTTTCCTTCCAGGTAAACGGAGAGAACGCATACGGTTATTTAAAGGGTGAGAAGGGCGTTCACAGACTGGTTCGTATCTCTCCTTTTAATGCCCAGGGAAAACGTCAGACCTCTTTCGTATCGTTGGATGTTATGCCCGAAATTGCGGATGATGTGGAACTTGACATCAGTCCCGAAGATTTAAAAATCGATACCTACCGAAGCTCCGGTGCCGGCGGACAGCACATCAACAAAACATCTTCCGCCGTTCGAATCACACATATACCCACAGGTGTGGTTGTTGCATGTCAGAATGAGCGAAGCCAGTTCCAGAACAAGGATAAGGCAATGCAGATGTTAAAAGCAAAACTGCTCATGTTAAAGCAGGAAGCGCATGCGGAGAAGCTTTCCGATATCCGGGGAGAAATCAAGGAAATTGCATGGGGAAGCCAGATCCGCTCCTATGTTCTTCAGCCATACACCATGGTAAAGGATTTAAGAACAGGCGAGGAAACCGCCAATGCTTCTGCGGTACTGGACGGTGCGCTGGATAAAATGATGACCGCTTATCTTAAGTGGAAATCTCTCGGCGGAAAGCCGGTAGACGGCGGAGATTTAGAATAATAATGAGAAATCAGGACACGATACAGTCGCGTCCTTTTCTTTTGCCCTCATAGAGGTTGTTGTCGGCAAGCTTGATTACATCGTCAATGTTTTCCTGGCCCGCAAAGGAAGCGATTCCGAAGGTCATGGACATGTGGAAAGGCTTACGGTCGGAAGAGAAGAAGGTCTGCCGTTTGATATCCTTGGAAATACTTTTGACAATTTCATAGGTCTCATCGCGTGCGGCGGTAAAGCCCATTAAAAATTCCTCGCCGCCCCATCTGACAGCGAATGCGTCATTTTCCGTATGCTTTTTCAGAATATCCGCAACACCGGTCAGAACGGAGTCGCCCACGTCGTGGCCGTACTGATCGTTTACGTTCTTAAAGAAATCCAGATCCCCGATTACAATGCTGAATACCGTGTAGTCTTTATGGGAATGCTCCCAGAGCTCCTTTAAATGCTGTCTGCCCGCACGACGGTTGTAAAGACCGGTTAAGGGATCCGAACCCATAACGTTCTTTAAAGATGTGGCGATGGATGTTGCATGGTTGGCCAGAGTTGCGATTTCGTCGTTGTGACGATAGACCAAAGGATTCATTTCCTGCTCGGCGGTCTGCTTGGTCACGAGCTCCTCCAGATAGTCGCGGATTACGGCAAGCCTGCGAATCAGTCCTCTTGAGAAGAAAGAAATCATCAGGAAGGTAATTCCGGCCGTGAGAAGCGTCAGCAGGATGATATAAATATAGAAACGCATATTGGTCTGATGAAACTGCCTTAATGAAATGGTGGCTTCAATCATGCCGCAGATATTGTTTCGGCCGAGGAGAGGAACATAAACGCACAGATAACGTTCTCTTGCAATCATGTTTTCCTGCGTGGATACGATGTTGCCCTTGAATACTTCCGTAACGATTCTCGAATCGGCGACAACGGTTCCTTTCATGGATTTGCCGCTTTCGTCTTTTAAAGTCGTGAGGATACGGTTGTTTCCGTAAATAATGGAAACCTCGATATTGTATGCGGCTTTGATACGGTCTAAGTAGTACTGCTCATCGGAGATTCTCTCATCATCAAAAATCAGTTCGCCGCCCTCTAAGTGCAGGTTTCCTTCCGGATTGGAGAAGTGCTCCGATGCCATTACGGCGGTTCCGCGAAGCAGGTTGAACATTTCCTCGATTGCACTCGACTGGAACATTTCCATGCCGATGAGCGCGAAAAGAACACCCATGAGCAGGATGGGAATCAGGGTGATGAAGTTAATCTGCAGTTGTACGGTACTTTTGCGCTTGCCGATACGGGGGGCTTTGGGTACAGCCTTTTCAGGCACAGCCGCCTCCTTCACTTCCGTTGCTTCCGTATTTACTTGTACGTTTTCGTTTCCTGCCATATTTTTTTGTACGTACGTTTATTTTTTCTTCTGTTTTAACAAATCCAGGTAAAAATGTGCATAAGAACTCTGAATCAATGGTGTAATCCACAAAAAACCAAATCCGAGGGACAGGTATCCGAGAATTGACAACGGAATCAGGCTGATGCAAAAGCCGATATAACGGAAGAAGTTTCCTTTCATTAACCATAGGCTCATGCGAAGGGCCTTTCCGAGCGGCATGGATTTAAAATCGCCGATCAGGTAAAGAACCGGGAAAAAGGGAACCGTTGCCAGATATCCGAATAAGTTTCCCAAAGCCATGAGTCCGAGAATAACGGCGGACTCTTTTATATTCTCCGGAGAAATCGGATTCAGGAAGGAGAGTATGACTGCGGGAAGAGTAAAGAGGAAACGAATTCCCATAAGGAAGAACGCTGCACCGAGGACGGTGCGGACATTTCCCCGGAAGGCTGCAAACAGCGTAAGCACAGGGACCTGATCCTTCTCACCCAAATCCACGAAGTATTTTTTTCGGCCGATATCAAAGACACAGACCATAGCCTGCATGAGGAGGGTAATAATCTGGTACAGGATAAACGGCCAAAGCCCTTCTCCGAGGGAGAAGAGAGCTGCGGAAACATACAAAAGACCCGTAACGGAAAAATAAACCAGCACCACGAGAATCGGTGCATAAGGGTGCTCCAAAATGGTATTTCTCGCAAGTCCTCTGATTACGGGAAGGCGTGTTTTTGCATTCATTCCAAACTACCTCCCGCTGTTTTTATGGCATTTGACGTCTGACTGAGATATTCTTCAAAACTGATTCCGTAAAGTCGTTCGGAAACCTCGTTGAACTGTCTGTGCATGGGCGTATCGTGATTTACGGAGTAAAAGACATAGCCGCAGAAAGCGGTATTAACCACCAAAACGACCACGCAGAAAAAGATGACGAGGTTGTTTAAAATATCGTTTTTTTCTCTTTTTCCTTTGGCAAGATAAGCGAAGAAAATGCCGAGAGGTGCAAAAATAAAAGGCAGAATCATTGTTCGAAACAACAGACTCACCATTGCAAAAAAGAAAAAGGATGTAGCGCGCCTGGTGGCACGATACATATCATATGTTCTTTGTCCGGGATTGTTTTCTTCCGGCGTATTGACTGGTTCCATAAATTTTAAAACACTTTCCATAATTACATATTTTTTCACTATAATTTTATCACAAAAGTATGTTCCGGGCAATAAAAGCGAATAATTCCGGATTGCCTTTTTGCAGAGATTTTGTTATAGTTTAGAACTATGAAAAAGTTGAAGAAAACTGAAATTCTGGGAAGTATTCTCTTACTTGTCACGGCACTCATCTGGGGATTTGCCTTCGTGGCACAGAGTATGGGAATGGAAAGCGTGGGACCGTGCACTTTTAACAGCCTGCGCTCTTTTCTTGCGGCATTTGCACTTGCTCCGATACTGATCGCCAACCGGAAGAAAGCATTCCGGGTAATGAGGCCCGATACGGATTCAAAGCCGCCCAAAAGTGACAAAACCGTTCTTTATACCGGTCTTCTCTCCATCGGAACGGTTTTCTTTCTGGCCAGCACATCGCAGCAGATCGGAATCGGTCTTACGGACAGTGTCGGGAAAGCCGGTTTTATTACGGCGCTTTACATAGTGCTTGTGCCTTTGGCGGGAATCTTTTTAAAGAAGCCTCCGAAATGGATTGTTTTTCTCTGTGTCGCGGCATCCACCTTCGGGCTGTTTCTTTTATGTGTTCCGAAAGGAAGCAGATTCGTTCTGCAGACGGGGGATCTTCTTATTATTGCCTGTGCACTTCTGTTTACGGCGCATATTCTTTTGATTAATTATTATTCCGTTCGGATCAACGGCATTCTGATTGCAATGGTACAGTTTCTGTTTGTGGGAGTTTTCTGCGGAATCGTGATGATTGTTTATGAAAAACCCGCATGGGCGGATATTGTAAAAGCCCTGCCGACAATCGCCTATGCAGGACTTCTCTCAAGTGGTGTGGGATATACGTTTCAGATTCTCGGACAAAAGTATGTGGAGCCGACCAGGGCTTCGCTTATCATGTGTCTCGAATCCGTTTTTTCCGTCCTCGGAGGATGGCTGTTGCTGCATCAGGAGCTAACTCTCCGTGAGGGAATCGGCTGTGCCATCATGTTTATCGCCATTCTCGTCTGCCAGATCTTCGGACAGGAATCGGGGACTCTTCCTGGAGAGGACCATGCGGATCAATGATTTTTTCTCATTAAAACCAATCGTTAACTTCGTACCGTCGCTCATTGTGGCGGTACGTTTTTTTATGTACATGACATGATCCAGGTTGATGACGTTCTTTCTGTTTAAAATAACAAAATTGTCAAATTTCGAAAGAATGCGGCATAAATCGTTTAAGGAACCGAGCTGATTCACGGTGGTGCTGTCCGAAAGCTTGACGCGCATGATGTGTGAATCGGGATAAGCATACACAAACTGATCCGGCAGGACATAGTAGGCTTTCGTTTCGTCACGAAGTTCAATTGACGGCACTTTCTCGGCATGCTTTGCGGCCGCGATATCCAGAAAATCGGAAAGCTCCTTTGTTTTTAAGGGTTTATCTAAGAAAAATACGCGGTCCGGAACATTCACATAGTTGCGGTAGTTTATTTTGGACACTAAAAGCACGATGGGAGCGGTAACACCCGTTTCGCGAAGTTTTATGGCCACTTCCATCCCGTGCGGCGGAAGGTCTGTCATATCGATGAAGAAAAGATCGTAACGCTGGGGCGATTTGAAAAGTGCCTCCGCATTTCCATAGGAATCCACATAAAGGTTGCCCGTGGTGTTGATGCGTTTGTCCGATTCTCTTGACAAAAGGCGTTCCGACTGCTTGCGGTCGGCCACGTTGTCATCACAGATGGCGATATGCATGCTCGTTCCTCCAAGTAAAATCGCCGCGGGGCGATTATCCGAAAAAGACAATCTCAAGCGGCGATAAGTAAATTGCGACAACGATGATAATCTGAGCGACTAAAATTGCCGGCATTCCGATTACAAAAGATTTGTGTTTGGTTTTATGCCGGAAGGTATACATTCCGATAATCGAGCCGATGCTTCCGCCGAAAATTGCAACGCTAAACAGCGTGGCTTCGGGGATGCGGTAGGCATGACGCTTTGCTTTGGCCTTGTCGATTCCCATTAACAGGAAACCGACAAGGTTTATTATTCCAAGATAAAGAAGGATATAGAGTAATACGTCCATAAGTCCTGCCTTACTGTAAAATCAACAGTTACTGGTTCTTTTTCTCCACATCAAGCATCTTCATGGCACGAACCTTGGTGGAAAGGCCGAAGAGGTTGATGAAGCCGTCTGCGTCGTGATGATCGTATAAATCACCGGTGGTGAAGGATGCGAGGCTTTCATTATATAAGGAATACGGAGAAGTGGTGCCGGCCTTGATGATGTTG
>DLBG01000070.1 GCA_002494135.1 Lachnospiraceae bacterium UBA7027 | reverse complement strand
TTTTTTAAGTGACAAAAAGGGCTACCAAAAAGAGAGAATATGTTACTGAAGTTCAAAATATAATCGAGGAGGAGGCAGGAGGATATATGGCGAGACAGAAGAATTTTGAACAGGTATCAGAGATTATTCAAAGCAGGGTACAAGTTTATCTTACTGAGCAAAAAAAATAAAACGGAAAAAGAAAATGTTTACAGGTAAATCATTTTGATTCAAAATGTGTTCTGTAGACATTTTCTTGGTATTTTGGAGATTTTCATGAGAATCCTGATTTGCGACGATGAGCCGCTAATGTGTGATAAAATTGAGTCCCTGATTAACACTTACTTTCAAAGACGGAAAGTAAAAGGCGTGGAGATTGCGCGTTTTCATGACGGCAAAAGCCTTACGAAGGATGAAGGAGTTAAGGATATCATTTTTTTGGATATCGAGATGCCGGGAATGAACGGAATCTGTGCGGGAAATCTTCTTCGGGAAAACGGTGAAAATGCAATCATTATTGTCATTACATCGTATGCAGAGTATCTGGATGATGCCATGCGGTTTCATGTCTTTCGCTATTTATCCAAACCGATTGATGAACGCCGTTTTTATCGGAATCTGGAAGATGCGCTGAATCAGATTCGTTCCTGTTCGGTGAAGATTATTCTGGAAAACGGGCAGGAAAGTGTTGTTGTTTCGAGTAAAGATATTCTTATGGTTGAATCCGCAAACCGCAAAACAATCGTTCACTGCATTGATGCCGACTACCGATCGGCACAGAAGATCTCTTTCTGGGTGGAGAAACTTCCTAAAGAGAATTTCATTCAATCGCATCGAAGTTTCCTTGTGAACCTGGAATATGTCAGCCGATTTGACAATGATATGATTTATTTGTCAAAGAATGGTCTTAGTGCTTTTTTAACTCGCAGAAAACATGCTGAGTTTCATAATGCATATCTTCTGTATCTGGGGAGGAAATGATGGCACATTTCTTAGGTTTTCTTGCAGGATACTGCATAGAGGGTTTGGCTATTTGGCTATATTCTTCCGTGTTTACACCACGTAAAAGGTTTTTCGAAAGGATAATCCTGCTTTCCGTTTCTTATTTGTCTTTGGCTTTGCTCAGTCCTCTTGATTTGAAATGGATGAATGCTGTACTGTATTTATCTGCCAATTTTCTGTTTTTATATTTGTGCTTCCGTTTGAAATGGTATGGAGCGCTGTTTCATTCCATTCTGTTAACATCGGTTATGGCAATGTATGAATTGATGGTATACAGCATAATGGATCGCTTTGCTCCGCACTTTTATCAGCAAACGGAGAATTTCTATCTGTCTTTCATTTATTTGATTTCCAGTAAGTTTCCATTCCTTTTGACGGCTTTTGTTTTTGCACTTGCGGCAGGCAAAATAAAGGCAGGAGAAAAGTCGGAAAAAGGGGCTTTATTTTATATTGCAGTTCCGTTTTCCTCTGCCTTTGCAATGGTATTGTTCATCGGAATTCTGGAAAACTATGTTCTGTCTGACAGGATGAAGCAGATGATTTGTTTGGCTGCAATTATTCTCCTGGTTGCAAATATTGTGATGTTTGTGGCGTACTTGTATTCACAACGAAAAAACGAAGAGTATCTTCAAACTCGATTGCATCTGTTAAGAGAACAGAAGCGATCGGAATATTATAAAATGATTCAGGAGCAGAATGATAACCAAAGAATTCTGTTACATGATTTGAAGAATCATCTGAGCACCCTTGAGATGTATGTTACCGCCGGTGACAATGAAAAGGCGGATGAGTATATTCGTGAGATGTTTCATTTCGATGGGTTCAAGCCATCGTTAGTTTCTTCTGACAATGATCTTCTTAATGCCATCCTGGCAGGATATAGAAGAGAGTGTGAAAATTGGGGGATTCGAATTGATGCAGATATTCGAAGCCATAGCGTAGATTTTCTTTCTGAAAATGATTTAACCACGTTATTTGGAAATATCCTGGATAATGCTATGGAAGCGGCCAAAGGTGTAAAAGACGGATATATAGATCTGTATGTTTACCGAGAAGATGATACGCCGTTTCTTGTTGTACGAGCGATAAACTCTTGCGAGTGTAATCCATTTGAATCAGATGGGAAGACGCTGAGAAAAACGAGTAAGGGAGAAGGATTGCATGGGTATGGCTTAAAGAGTATTAGGCAAATCCTTGAAAAGTATAATGGAAGTATGGAGATGCATTATGATGGGGATAATAATTGTTTTCAGTTGACACTGCTCTTGGACAGTACGTAAGATGTTATTTAGGAAAAAGTAACAATAATGCATACTCTCATGTCCGGCTCCTGATTCTTCGCATAATTCTAACCCCTTTTGAAATCATATCGTCATCTTCCCCACGGGATTCCAATATTCGCTCTATAGCCTGGGAAGGATCAAGAGAATGATAGGGATAATAAAGACCGGATAAGTCTTCCGGTTTGATGTAATGGTACAATTGTTTGCTGCTGTTTTCGTGGGTATAGGTCCAATATCTGTAAAGATAACCCATCCAGTACATTTCTTCCGGTCCGTATTTTGTTTGGCCATAGGAGGTGTGGCCATACTGCCTGTCAATTTCGTCGAATGCGTCGGTGATCGAGTAAGAGGCGTAATAAAATCCGTTTGCATCCATGCGTGCTGCCAAATCAGAATACATGAATCTTCTGATGAATATTTTGGAACTGCAATTCTGAACGGTTAAAGATTCTTTAAACAGTTCTGCCTGAAAGGCGCATATTTTTAAACCATATCCGTCGATTTTTTTCATTTCAATATATCCTCTATATAGTTTCCCTGATTTCGATACTGTTTTTTTGCCAGTTTTACTTTATCCTGGTTTATTTTAAAACATTCCTGCCGGGCGTTTAGATAAGAGTCCTTTTCTGCTTGGCCCAAGTAGCATTTTTCCAAAAGAACAACTTGATTTAAAGCCTTCTGAGAAACAAATACATATTGATTCCCCAGGTTGGTGGCAGATAAGCAGTGTTGGCACTGTACATCAGTAATTTCACCGTCAATAAAGCTGTCTATGATTTCGAACATCCGGTTATCGGCGATAGGGGCGATAAAGTAGTCAACTCCTTTGTTTTCGTCTAGCAGTTTTTTTAGAATATCCGAATTATTATATTCCTTCAGTTTGCCTCTGAAATATGCTACCATCAACATCCAGTCTCTGTTTACGTGAAGCACACGTTTTCTTAGACCGGTATATTTGAATTTCAACATATAAAGGCAGGATTCGGGATAAGTGGCAACGAACATGGCGGATTGTTCCAGGCTTTCGCCGCAATAGAAACCGTTTCCGAAATCGTTGATGCGCTTATTGTGGTTTAAATCAGGTTTGCCGTCTATGCCGCTTTTGGAGCCATGAAAGAGGAGAACTTCATCTTTTTTGATATAGTCCTCGAGGTAAAACTGTTCTTTGATACGGTTTAGACGTATTCCTTTATCAAAGGCGTATTCATATATCCGGTTGATATTCTTTTCGCTGATTGCTGTTTTTTTCGAACACCAATTGTTAACAGTAACACGACTAACGCCAATTGCTTTGGCGAAATCATCCTGTGATATTTCCAGTAACTCGATGATGCTTTCTAAATCCTGATATACCAGATGGTCCATACAGACTCCTTTAAAGTTGTTTGTAAAGTATATTACAACAAAGATTGACTCGTGTCAATAAAGTTATTTATAAAGTATTTTACAGATAATATAAAAGGAACTTCGGACGTAGATTGATAGATTGTCATACTGGTTTAGGAGTACATTTGGGATACTTGTCCGCATGAAGGGAAAATGATAAAATGAATAAGTTCCCGTAATATTCGGGTTGGAAAGGAAATAAAACGATGAAATCATTGGAAGAAATCAGAGAGTTTTTCTCTCGTGACAGATATGCAACCGAGAGTGGCGCAGTAATTGAAGAAGCCGGAGAAAAATATGCGAAGTGCTCCATCGAGCTTGGCCCCATGCATCGCAATGCGGTCGGCGGAGTGATGGGAGCGGTTTATTATACGCTTGCGGATTTTGCTTTTGCCGTGGCAACAAATGCCGAGGTGCCGGGAACGGTATCCCTGGATGCGAATATCACCTTCCTTCGAAGCTGTAAGGGAACGAAGTTAATTTGCGAAGCAAAATGTATCCGTGACGGCAAAACGACCTGCTACTATGAAATGCCGATTACCGATGAAAACGGTACTCTCCTGACCATGGTGCATATTACGGGATATAAGACGGGAAAGTAAAATGAATTTACCGAAAGAATTTGAAAAACGAATGGAAGAGCTTCTCGGCGCGGAATACTCCGCATTCCGGGAGGCTTTTTGCAATAATGATGAAGCTGCGAAGGGAATCCGGCTCTCTGCATTCAGGGCAGAGGATGCAGGAGAGGGAGTGGCGGAACTGAAAGAAATATTCCTTGCCGGTGAAGTTCCATGGGGCGGGGAAGGTTACTATGCCAAGGCCGGTACGCAGCCCGGAAAAAGTATTTATCACGAGGCGGGGGCTTTCTATCTGCAAGAGCCTTCGGCGATGATTACGGCTGCGCTTGCATCACCGAAGCCCGGAGAAAAAGTGCTGGATTTATGTGCGGCTCCCGGTGGA